>NZ_SCOO01000012.1:0-140672 GCF_005502415.1 Pseudomonas sp. G(2018)
TTTGGCAAAGGCTTCCGGACTCGGATTTCACGTGGCGGCGTGCAAAACAGGCGTTTTCACCAGTCAATGATGAGGTAGTTCGGGCAGACCGACTTTTTCAACAGAATCGGCCAACAGGGGACGGTGAACATGGAGATGGCAAATGGGTAGCGTCACTAATGCTGCTTTCGTCTCAAGAGGACCGCTGGGCTTGCCGTCATCCATGTTGTGCTTCTCCCTGAGCAATGTCGCATTTGCCTCGACTACGTCTAAGCTAGACGAAGACTTATAGGGCGACTAGTAATGTTATACGACCCGCCATCGCGACAAGAAATGCGACATGGCATGTCGCCTAATAGTAGTTGAGCGCACATGAAGCTCCCGGCCATGTCGAAGGTTGCACCTCGATCCGCCCATTGCTTTTCACATTGGCTGCATGCTGATCTAGCCACGTCGTTGCTATATTGCGGGGAACACACTCATGAGGATTTATCGCGGGCCTAGCAGCAAGCCGTTCTGGCACAGCACCCACGAGTTGGTCTCCACCATCGACTCTGAGGAGCTAGAAGCTTCCATAGCCAATGGCACCGGTATTGGGTTTGATATCAACAAGGATGGCACGGAGCGCAAAGCCGTTTGTACGGTGTGCTTTGATAAAGCGGACATCATCCCAATAATTCGTGGGTTACTTGTTAATCTTGAGGAACAGCAGAAGGCACTACATGAGGTAAAAGGCTTGGTAAAAGACGCAGGCACCAGCAACGAAGAAAAGCTAAGGAAGATAGGTGCTTTGGTTGGACTACCCCCAATACCGTAGACACCCTCGAAGGGTCGCTTCTGGCCGCTTTCTGCCGGTCACGACGGGCTGCCGCCCATGCACCAGGACCCGTTTCGTTTGACCGCATCCTGGTGGCGCAGGCGATGGTTGAGGGGATAACGCTGCTGACGGCTGATGCAATGGTCGCGCAGTACCCGGGGCCTGTGCGGAAGGTGTAACGGTTTTCTGCTGCGAAGGACGCCTGAGACAGCGCTCAACTATCCCTTTACACACACCACCTGGCGCAGGGTGTGCACGACTTCCACCATCTCGCGCTGGGCTTCCATGACGCGGTCGATGTCCTTGTAGGCCATCGGGATTTCGTCGATCACGTCAGCGTCCTTGCGACACTCGACATGCGCGGTGGCACGGATCTGGTCGGCGACGGTGAACAGCTTTTTCGCCTGGGTCCGGCTCATGACGCGGCCCGCGCCGTGGCTGCAGGAGCAGAACGACTCCTCGTTGCCCAGCCCGCGGACGATGAAGCTCTTGGCGCCCATGGAGCCCGGGATGATCCCCAGTTCACCCATTTGCGCCGACACCGCGCCCTTGCGGGTGACCAATACCTCCCTGCCGAAGTGCCACTCCTTTTGCACGTAATTGTGGTGGCAGTTCACTGCCTCCAGTTCTGCATCAAAGGGCTTGGCAATGACCTGGCGCGCCGCGCCGATGACCGCGTGCATCATCAAGGCGCGGTTCTGCCGGGCGAAATCCTGGGCCCAACCTACGGCTTCCACATAATCGGTGAAGTGCCGGCTGCCTTCCTCTAAATAGGCCAGGTCGCGATGGGGCAGGTTGGCGATGTGCTGGCGCATGTCGGCCTGGGCCAGTTCGATGAACAGGCAGCCGATGGCGTTGCCGACCCCGCGTGAACCGCTGTGTAACATGAACCAGACACGGTTGGCTTCATCCAGGCAGACTTCGATGAAATGGTTGCCGGTACCCAGGGTGCCCAGATGCTGGCGATTGTTGGTCTTTTCCAGGCGCGGGTACTTGTCGGTGATCGCCTTGAAGCGCCCGGCCAGCGCTCTCCAGGCATGCTCCGCCGAGCCGGGTACGTTGTCCCAGGCTCCCGTGTCGCGCTTGTTTCGGCCGAAGCTGCGTCCGTGGGGTACGGCTTTCTCGATGGCGCTGCGCAGGCGGCCCAGGTTATCCGGCAGGTCGGCGGCGGTCAGTGAGGTGCACGCGGCGATCATGCCGCAACCGATGTCCACTCCCACAGCGGCCGGGATGATGGCGCCGACGGTCGGGACCACGCTGCCGATGGTCGAGCCCTTGCCAAGGTGCACGTCGGGCATCACGGCCAGGTGCTTGAAGATGAAGGGCATCTTCGCGGTGGCGATCAGTTGGGCCCTGGCCTCGGGTTCGACAGGCACGCCGTGGGTCCAGAGCTTGATCGGCTTGCCGCCAGGGACTTCCAGGAGTTCGTAGGTGGGGGTTGGCATGGGAGATTCCTCCGCGGGGGCAGGAATATTTTACAGTGTTCTGGCGGGCCCTATCGCTGGCAAGCCAGCTCGCCCTGCTTGCTGGTGATAGGACACTGGTAAATGCGGAGCCACAATTTTCAAGCTCCCCATCTTGTCTGCCGGCAGCACTATCATCAGCTGTCGAACAGGCATCCGTGTAAGGCGCATGAGCATAGCTCAGAACCGCCATATCTTCTGGCAAGTCATCGGCAATACGCAGGGAAAAATGCTGGAGCGTTGGCTTCGCTAACACAAACAACCACGCCTGGTCGTCAGCCTCACCCTTGCGCCGAAGAACTCGTCCCAACACCTGTTGGTAGTGCAGTTCTGTTCGAATACGACTGATCGACCAACATAGCGATGATGTTGAGCGCTTCTGTATTGGACAGCCCATCCAGGTTCAGCTTGTCGCTTCGACCACTCACCACGAATCCCTCTCATCTAACTGTATTTGAATCGGCGCATGATCCATGGTGCTCTACCCAGAGCGTGAGCTCCATGATGGCGGCTTCAAGGGCAAGCTGGTTTTGGTTGATTTTGAAAAGCAGCGAAGGGAGCAGATCTTCATTGGACATCGTTATTCCTCCGTGGAAATGAAGATAGTAGTCCTTCAACGTCAAGGTGTTATTCCCGTTCAAGCTGCCGGGCATCCGAAGTCACTGCCTCCATTATCGAGACAAGCTCTTCAAGCAATTCTGCGTAGTGGTGTGTCATATAAAGGGCAATTGCCTGATTGCGAAGAAGGCGCATGAGATATCCTTTTGCTACAACCAAAACCAACATCGTTTCTCCCAGGGTGTCCTCGACTTGCTTGTAGTCATGTTGTAGGTTTTCCATCTCCCGCTCCATACGGGCGATATCCACTGCACTGACCTCATGGGTAGGCTTTTTCTTTCGTTCAATCAGCATTTCGGGCCGAGAAGCAGCTAACACCATACGTGCGTAATTCCGGGTGAAGCAGTTGGCCGAGATCATCATTTCTACTGTTTCGATCTGCCGAATCGGCTTCATCTGACGAAGCGAGCGAAATACATCTTGCGAAACCATGCGAACCTTCAGCATCTCCGCCGCCTCTGGTGCGATGCCTCGAAGTAAATTCTCTCTGTCGTGGACTCGATCCACATTGATCCCTAATACCGTAGCAATGCGAGACGCTTCGATACCTTTTTTCAACGCAGAGACAATCATTTTATGTTCTTCAATCGGCGTTAACCGGTTGATTTGCCGGTTGTAGGTAAAGCCCTCGTCGTCGGTAGAAATCAGACATAGCGCCTCAGTCGCACCGAGTGACTTGAGTGCTTCTAGCCGAAGATGACCATCCAAAAGCATGAACGAAGATATTCCGTCGGCGATGACCTGCTTGGGATGAACCACCAATGGTTCGATCACACCTAACTCCTTTATTGAACTCAAAATGCAGGCGTATTTTTTACTACCAGCTATCAGGTGCTCGACCTTTCGCGATGGAAGGATCTGCTCTAGAGGAATCGCAATGACACGTTGCTCGAATGCCTGCTTGATTTCTGCCATCACTGTTTCTCCCCAAATATTCGGTCTGCTAGGGGCTTTGGCAAATCAGGAATTTCTTCGGTGCGAAGCAGGGTGCTGAAATAATCATCGGCCATTAATTTGCGCATGGCCGTAACGATGATCAGCAACCGTTGTTCATTTATGTCCGACTTTTTGATCATCACTTTCTGACGTCGAACTTCCTTTTGATAGGTGTTAAGAAGCTTCTGGGGTGTCGTTCTCTCTTTGCTTGCCGGCATTTGCCCATACTGCTTGCCGAAGGTTTTCCGTCTATCAATCAGTCGGCGTACCTTCATCAGCTGCTCGCCTTTAAGCAATCCGCTTTCGTAGGCATCAATCATGGCCTGTTGGACGTCGCTGTCTTTAGAGCGGGCAATGTCAATCGCCAGCTTGATAGACAACCATCCTTTCTCGACCGCAGCAATAAGCCGCTCCTCACCTTGGCGTAGCAACACAAGAATGCCTTGTATGTAGCCACTATCGAGACAGGTTTTACTGGCTATCTGCTGACAGGTGTAGCCTCGTTCCGAGAGAATCTGGATCGCAGTCAAAAGCTCGCGATTGGAGTGCTTCCTTCGCGCTAAATTCTCCACCAGACCGATTAAGTATCGATCCGCCTCACTGGCGCTCACAACGATGCAGGGGATTTTCTTCTCACCTAATGCTTGAAATGCTTCAAAGCGCCCCTGACCACAAACAATCTCAAACGCCTCAGTACCGTTGGTTGTGGGAGCGACTGTAATCGGGCGCTTCAGGCCTAACGCTGAGATGTTCTCAACCAGTTTGGCGAAGACCTGTTTGTTGCGTGCCCGAGGATTTAACACTCGGATATCTTCAAGTGAAATGAGACGAATCGTCGACTCTTCTGCGACATGCATCCAAGCTCTGCGAGGGGTTTGAATAACTGTCATGCCACCCTCCTGTAATCAGCGCGGCGCGTCAGTTCCGAAAGGATATCCAATGTGTCGAACCGGTAAATCTCGAGGCTTGCCTGGTTGCTCTCCGCTAGGCGTAGGTGGGGTGATTCCATGTCAATGGTGGGCAGAATGTAGTAGTCATGGGCTGCTTCTTCGAGCTCTTTCATTCGTACTGCGACGGTCAGGTCAGGATTCAGGCCTAAGTCGAAACGAATGTTCCATCGCTTATAGCCAGCCATGGAAACTTGGCAGCGACAGAGCACAAGGGAAATGGACAACTCTTGATTAACCAACATGAGGTCGGTGCTGGGGTCAACCGCTACATGACCACCCACCTCTGCGATTTTCATAGTCGTTTGCTGAAGTAACAGTGGGTGCATCTTGCGAAGTCGTTTGTTGGCTTCGATATACTGGTAATCGCGCGCTGGGGTGTATCCGATCAGGGCGTAACAGCGGAGCAAGCTTCCAAAGCGATGCTGGTAGGCACTACTTGAGGGACACCCCTCAGTCTCATCAATGACAAGCGCTGACAAAAAACCTCGACGTTCATAGACGGCTTTCAATACGTGCAGCATTTCGTCATCCGGCATTCGGTATGAGCGCGTTTGGATGATCGATTGGGCTGCTTGAAACAAGATTGAACTGACAATCGGGCTGAAGGCACCATTAGCTCGAACCCATTCTTCAGGTGGGTTTCGTGTTCGCGTCTGTTTCAGTTTGAACGAGCTGTGGTTCCAGACGTTATTGCCGACATACTTTTCGTTGATCAATACTTGATGAACGGTGCCCCTAGACCACAATCGAGAGCGGTCATTGAGCACGCCGCGAGCATTCAACCAATCAGCAATCTCACGTTCGCTCCTGCCTTCCTCCACGAACAATCGGTAGATGTGCAGCACCATTTCGACTTCGCCCGGTGGGCCTGGTACTAAAATCACGCGGTCTGTTTGAATGCTTTTATGATCGCCTATGCTCAATTCGTTTTTGGGCGAACCGCTGCTGTCGATTAATTGCCGCCTGAGCCCAAATCCTGCTGGCCCGCCTTGACGATATCCAAGCTCTATCAGTCGGGATTGCCCGGCAAAAACTTTCACTGATAGTTCCCGGCTGTACTCACCCGCCATCATCCGCTTCACGCTTTTGACGATGTTTGAGACTGGCGATCCGTCGTTGGTGAATTGCTCTGCGCAGTATTGAACGGAGACACCAGCTTGGCGGCAGCGCACTTCATAACTGGCGCTGACGTCTGGGTCTTGGAAGCGGCCCCAACGGCTGACGTCATAGACAAGAACTGTTGAGTAGTTGGCACGACCGGTTTCCACGTCAAAGAACAGTTGCTTCAGTGCATCTCGGCCCTCCAGGCGAAGGCCACTTTTACCCATATCCGTGTAGACCTTAACGATCTCAAGCCTGTGAGTGGCGGCATAAATGCGGATAACGTCGAGCTGATTTTCGGTCGAGTACTGCTGGTGCTCAGTGGACATGCGGACATACGCGGCCGCCAAGCTCGTGCTTAATTCATTGTGAGCATCACCCGCGCCAATGAGCGTGTGCATCGACAACATCCTCAATCTAACCCACAGCTACCAGGGCGACATCAACGCCGTGATCAGTCACCGCGTTTTCGAAATAGCTCTATTGAAGGTAGAAGACCGGGGAGAGAAAAATGTTCACGAAAACGGGCAATTCTTTTCTGGCTCAAGAACAGTATGCAGCGGAGATCGCAAAAGCTCTTCATACGGAACTTGGTGAAACGCATCAGGCGACGAAAACACTGATGCGTTGGACGAACGCGAACGAACGGACAGTTAAGAATTGGCTGGCCGGGAGTAATGGCCCGCGAGGCGAGCATTTGGTGGCACTGGTCAAGCACTCTGACCTTGCCCTGGCTGCGTTTCTTGGTATGGCAGGAAGACGGCATGCGCTTACTGCATCGGAGCTCCCAACACTCAGGCAGAAGCTTCAGGTGGCAGTAGAGGGAATTGATTTGTGCCTAACGATTAGCGAATGAGCTTTGTAACCGGGCCGAAAATACAGAAGCTTTCATGTCGAATGTGTGTCCGCTATTGGCCGATTCTGTTGAAAAAGTCGGCCTTGGTTTGCGCATCAGAAAAGTACGCGTCCGAGATTGAAATCTTTATATTTGGCAAAGGCTTCCGGACTCGGATTTCACGTGGCGGCGTGCAAAACAGGCGTTTTCACCAGTCAATGATGAGGTAGTTCGGGCAGACCGACTTTTTCAACAGAATCGGCCGATAACGGCCCCTCACAAGGGGCAGCTATATGGCGCTTGCTTCTATCAGAAAGAAATCATTCCGGTGTCATGAGCACCGCAAGCGTGAACTCCTCATTTTTGCTGATCGTTTCCAGCGCTCCACGCACGTTGCCTCCAACCTCGCCCGATTCACGCTGCTCAATCCAAAGCGTAATGACAGCACCCATCCTCCTAAGGGGAAGGTTGGCAGTTCGAACCTGCCCTTGGACACCATATAATTCAGGCCTATCAGGCCAATCGCGCACTACTCTGCATTTCTCGTGACAGCAGGGTGGCAGCAAACGGTTCCGACAAAAGCCTCGCTATGATTTACCTAGCGGGGCTTTTTTGTGCGAAAAGGGAGTGTTACTTAAAGGGGGTGGTATGGCGAGAAAACACGCATCATTTACTGAGCGCAGCTTTGAGACGGCGGAAGATCTATGGCTGGCTCTTTCTCCAACCGCCAAACTGACTGATGGGCCAGAGAATTTCATTTACCGTGGCCAGGGCGATGCGAGCTGGTCGCTGATTCCCTCAATACTCCGACCTCGTAACCAGCCCCCGATTACGTCATACGAAGATATGGTCGATGCCAGTGAAATGGTGTTTTTTGAGCTTCTCATCTTGAGTGGCTTTGTGGCTCATTGCGACGCAATCGGTATCTCCATTCCCAATGATTCCCAAGGCTTCCGCGAATTTGCTATCAATACGCAGACAGCCGATAGGTACTATAAAGATCCATCCCTTTGGCCGAATCCTCACGTACTGGATTTGATGGCGATGGCCCAACATCATGGAGTGCCAACGCGCTTACTTGATTGGACGACCAAACCATTCACCGCCCTTTATTTCGCAGCGAGTTCGGCGATAGCTGACTATGCAAACTGGTCAGGTACGAAGCGTCTAGCCATCTGGGCAATGAACCGTGATCAATTGGGGCTACATCCCCAAATAACTCTTCACAGTTCGCCAGGCGCTATCAGTAGACACCTTGCCGCGCAGGGAGGTTTGTTTACTGTTCATCCACACTCGGGGTTTCGGGCTGGGCAGTTCTCAGTCCAGGGATTGGAAGAATACTTTGCCGATATCCCGGGGCCGATGATCAAGCTAACCCTGCCAGTTTATGAGTCCGTCAAACTACTTCAGTTGTGTCGTAAGGCTGGATTCAGTGGAGCGAATGTTTACCCCACTGCTGACGGTGCCGGGAGAGCCGTTATAGACGACCTTAATAGCGAAGGGGCTCGAAAATTCTGGAATCGCACCGAAATTCTAGTTAGGCAACAATGATGCATCATCCCTAATCCGCAGCACGGTGGTGGTTGAGCAGCTAGCGTGCCGCGCTGTAGCGCGTATGCCCAAACCAGCTTTCAGCAATTCTTTCACTCGCTTATGCAGATCCTCATCGACCGGCCGACCCTGATACTTGCCTGCTGCTTTAGCCTTCTCGATACCTTGGGCCTGGCGCTCTCGGCGCTGCTCGTAATCCTTGCGCGCAATGGCTGCCATCATTTCCACCAGCATCGAGTTGATCGCTCCCAGCATCCGCCCGGTGAACTCGTCGCCTTTGGTGTCCTGCATTCCCTGGTGACTGGTTGGCAGATCGAGCGCAACGATCCGCAGCCCCTTGGAGTCGATCGCAGCCTTAAGCTTTTGCCAGTCTTCTACTGGAAGGCGTGAGAGGCGGTCTATCGACTCAACCAGCAGGACGTCACCCTTGCGCGCATCTTTCAGCAGGCGCAGCAACTCGGGCCGGTCTGCTGTAGCGCCGCTTGCGTTCTCCAGATAAACACTCGCAATAACTTTGCTGTGATCCGTGGCGAATTGCTCATCACACGAAGGGTAAGCCTGGGAGGAGCCTTTTGAATCGATGAAACACGCCATCTGCTCTGGATGTCGTCTTGCGATATTCCCCAATGTGAGCATCTTCCAAAGGACAATCCAAAGGCTGATGTTGACGCTGCGGCCACGACTACCCGCTAAATCAGTCACCTTAGCGTCATCCAGCAATGAACACTGGGCTGCCCTCGCGTGGGGACGGCAAGCTAGTACCCGGTCGCAAGTTAATGGCCATCATGCAGTAGAAAATTCAAGCGGGGTTGTTCCGATACGGGCCGGGATTCAGGAGGACGCGCAGCGGGTGGTGCTCGAGGGCGGCGCGGTGCTTGAGCGCTGATTCTGCGGGGCGACTGAGTGGCGGGGGCAGACGCAGCAGGGTGCGGCATAACCTGCTGTCGGTAATGTTGAGCCGGGATCGGAAATTTCCGATCAAATCAGCTTTACTCTGTATCTACCAGTTGAAAGAGAGCCCCGTAGACGTCACATAAGCAGTTGAGCTACGGCTTCGAAGCCAAAGTCGGCGGAGGATCACCAATGAGCGCACGACTGGCCGGCGAGCAACCCAGCCCATTGAGTTGCGTGGTCAGGCGCTGCCTCGCCAAAGCGGTCGACCTCACGCTGTTTGTCTCCATTTCCTTTATGGTCGCATTCTTCGTCCTGCCCGGGTCGTTACGCTTCGATGCGCTGGTCCCGGCATTCCTGTCGGTGCTTTGGGTGCTTGGCTTCATCGTCAGCGCCGATATTGCGTTTGTGCTGGTTTTTGGCAGAACCCCGGGCGAGATGCTGGCAGGCATACGTGTACTGACGCTGGAAGAGGAGCGCTTGGGATTATCCCAGCGTCAGGATCGAACCACGGATGCATTCGTTGACGGGACGATTGGCTGCATTTCTTTGCTATCGCTGTTTTGGCGGCGAGAGCCCGCCCCCTACGACAAAGGATGCACTGTCTGGTTCGCTCGCCTGACACGACAACGCCTGCTGGTGACGGCTCTGATATCCGCTGCGCTCGTAACGACGCTGGTAGTGGCCAGTGTCGCTATTGGTTTTATGGGTGTGCAGGACAGCGCGCCTGCGATAGTCATTCGCCTTATGAAAAAGGTGGGGTTCGATGTTCAGGAGCGGTGGGTCAACCCCTTGACTGGCAAAGTGCTGATCCTGCCTGTTGGCTGGCGCGTGCTGGATTCGTCGTACCAGCCACCGTTTGGCGAACTGATGGTGAATTTTGCTTGCACGCAGGATGATGGTTTATGCCTGGTGAGATTGGCAATTTCACCTGACTCGATCCTTTATAGTCAGCCGGATGAGATCAGCAACTTCGAGCAACTGGACGGAATCCTGCGTTCGCTCCTGAACACTGATTACGACGAGGGCAGCCTGGACCTGCGACCGGATGTTCTGGGGGACCCTCGGTTCGATCTCCTCTATTCGGCCCGAACAGTTTTTAATGAAAACGCCGCTGACCTGAGTGGTACGGCCATTGTGTGGTTTACCGAGCGCAAGCATACCTGGGCGCTTGGCATCGCTCATTCCATAGCGGCAAGGCCAGCTCTGAGGGATGAAGCCTATCGACTGGCGTTCGGTCTGATCCAGTCCACCCGGATGTCGCAATGAGTGCCGGCACATCGCCCACGACACCGGACACGGCCGGCGTTTTGACCTGGCGCAGAGTTGTCGCCCGCCTGTTGGATAGTGTATGGCAAGTTCCGGCTGGCATCGTGGTGTGGTACGTCACGGTTCAGTTGACCGATTTGCATTGGCGTTGGGGGTTTGTCACCGCTGCAGTGGCTGTGAGTTGCGTCCAGATCGTTGGCGAGACCTTTCTTGTCTGGGGGCTGGGGACGACGCCAGGCAAGGTAGTGGTAGGTCTGCGCGTATGTGAGGTACAGACCGGTGAAGCACCAGGATTCAGAGCAGCCCTGCTGCGGGCAATGAAGGTAGTGACGTGGGGCATGGGGTTCTGGCTTGGACCATTAGCGTTGGGTTGTGCAGTAGGCACGTTCTGGCGCTTGTCGACCGCTCGGGCGGTGTCCTGGGAGAGGGGCGGAGAGAGTACCGCCATCCGTACAATGCCATCGGCCGTTAGCCGACAGCTGACCGTGTGGGTGGCGGGGATCAGCATTATGTTGCTTGCAAACATGGGGCCTTTATTGATGTTGTCGGGGACTGCCTCTACTTCGGCGACATTGTCCCAGGATTTGCGCCGAAACATCAGTGGGCAGTGGATATGGCTGAATCAGCTTTCCGGTAGCCAGTTGACGCTCGACTCTCGGTGGCGTTTGGTTCACGAGCGCATGAACTTGGATCTGGGTTACTACGACGCCAAATTTGCTTTCGGTGAAGGCGACGCCAATATGGTCAGGTTATCAGTGCAGTGGAAACGCCTACCACCGACATCACTTTGTATTAATGGTGAAGTCGATCTGCAGGAGATGGGCTTCGTTGTCATCCAGACCGGTAACTTCTACGACAAAAAAAACCAAACCCAATGCACTGTCCATGGTGGTATCAGTGCCGATTCCGTGATCTTCGGGAAGGTTGATATCTCTCTAAAAGGTAAAGCCGGTTCAGTTGTGTACAAGGTGTTTTCATCCAGTGCGCAAACATCCAGTTATGCAACCGAAGCCGTCGAAGGTCTAGCTGCACGGTTAGTTAATGAGACGGGGCCCTTCGAGGACGGAAACGGTAAGCTCAATATGCATTTCTGGCGCAATGGGCTGACCGGTGAGATCGCCCAATTGCCTGGCGATTGGATGCTTCATGAGATGAACGTATCTGAAGGGGACTTTGTGACCTACACCTTCTACCGCTTGACGGGAGACCTCTTCACAGGCTTGGATAAAAAGGATATAGCCTATGTGGCAGGGCTTGCGAAAAATAGCTCGGTCGAGCTCGAGTATGTAGTCCAACAGGTATTCGCCAGACTGACCACTAACAAGCGTCGATTGAGCAAAGAGCTGCTACCGGGTGGTGATATTCACTACAAATTGCTGGCGGACGGCCAGGAGGGAAGCATAATCGTGCGGAGCGGGAAGCGATATTCCTGGTTGCTCGTTTGGGCAAATTCCGAATCCCGTACTGCACTGGGTAGCCTGGAACAACACGCGTTCCTCTCGCGGATTGTACCGACGCTCCGGTGACAGCCGGTCGCTTCCATTGTCATGTTTGGCAAATACAAAAAAACCGGCGCTGAACCGGTTTTATTGACGGGGCGGAAAAATTTGACCGGTTTAGAATCTTTACGCGCCGGCCACATGCTACGCCCCCATCACGCCGCACCAGCCTATGCACCAGTGCTGCCGTCAAGTGCAGCAGCACGGTGGCGAACAACAGGTAGATTTCTGCTTGAGAGTGCCGCTCGGGTAATGGAAGGCAATACTTGGCCCGAAGAAGCGCCAAAGACTTCAATCAACGCCAGAAAGCTTAAGCAAGTCTACGACATCAACGCCGAGCGTCTGCGTCAAGCTCTCCAACTTGTATTCGACTTGACCAGTCATTTGCATCGGATTTGACCAGCACGCTTCGTAGCCCTGGCTGCGAGCCGCATTATCGCATTGCCACCGTCAACTGAAGAGCAGGCTACCATTGTTGAGAGCGCATCTATTGCCACCGCGTGCCTGGAAGGTTCTTCTCAGCAAAACCGAGCACAGCATCGAACGTTCTAAAAGAACGTCGCTCCGCCCTGATCACCGCCGCCGTCGCCGGCAAGATCGATCTGCGTACGGATTAAACCTCTAATAACTTCGAGGAGAGTCATGGAAACTCGAGCCTTGCTTGAAAGCCTTCCTTTTCAGGAGGACTACTGGACGCTTACAGACAGACAGCCTGGGTATTTTTACGATTTTGGCAACTTTCGCCTTGAGGCTGTTCAGTTGACAAATCAATACTTCAGGCAGGTTTTTGTGTTCAGTGGTGTAATTGCAAATACACGCTCTCTGAGGATGATAAATTTTCAGCTACCCGTGGAAGTGGAGTCGTTCGAGCAAGGCGTTGCATTGATAGCTCATGGTCTCGGAGCTGATTTCGTACCGGATGTGCCAACTTCATGGCTGACTGATGGGCGGTCTTGGGCATCCCATCTTCCTGGTGTGCGCGAGCGAATAGCTTATAGCGCGCGTCCCCACTGCGTGGTTGAGAAGGATTGGTTTCGTGTTGCGCTGAGAAAGCTGCTTGATATAGGAGGTTCGACTGAAGCGGACGCACTCGTCTCGATTGGGTTTGATGGCGAAGTCCTTCGCTTTTCGTGCAATGGCAAAGTGGTGATCTGCCCAGCCACAGGGAGTTCTTGGGATGAAACATACTCCATAAGAGCTACACAGCTCGAGCATCTGCCTAAGCGATTGAGAGACTGGGTGGATGTCAGTATCTGGAAAGACCGGCTCACTATTGGTAATAGGGTATGGTACCTGGAGCCCCAGCCTGATACGGAGTCGCTCCCTCGTGTTTAACCGTGCCTTGTCATGGTTCTGGCCGTTCACTGCCGGTCATGTTTGCTAAGGGGGCGGGTCAAATCCGGTGCAAATGGGTGCTCAAGTCAGTGCAATTACCCAGGTGTCAGCGGATCTGGAGAAGTGGCTCCAGCCAGCGGCGAGTTCAGCTAGTCTTCCCACATCAGTTACTCAAGGACGATACCCATGCCAGATAACTCTGAAAGTATCCGTCCGGCCAAGTCATCTACCCAGCCCCGCAAAGCCAGGACATGGTGTGCACTTAAATTTAAGTGGGCACCAGTTCTAGCCTTTTAAGCGGGTATTTCATGCAGCCAACACGCCGTTCCTACTCCAAGTCCTTCAAAGCCCAGGTCATTCAAGAGTGTGCCCAGCCCGGCGCTTCGATTGCCAGCGTCGCACTCAGCCACAGCCTTAACGCGAACCTCGTCCATAAATGGATTCGGGTGCACCTCATGTGCAACACATAACCGGACAAAACGGAACGGACGAGTCTTAACTTCAGGGCTTAGGAAAGGTATTTTTCGTTGCACTTTGTCGGGACAACTCAAAGTGATACGTGTCAACAAATTCGGGGCGTGTAAGCACTTGGCTGTCGCCATCCGTGGCGTTTCGCTCAGTCTAGGATCTCGCGACGGATCTTGTCCTGCTCTCGCAGCTCTTCGGCCAACTCTCGCAACAGCGTCCTCATCCCACCTGTCCAGGCATTGCGCGATGAAGCGGCCTTACCCTCAGCGCTTCGCGGCCCGGTGCTTTGCTCCCAAGGTCGCCATTGCCGGATCAGCTCCGCCTGCCGTGCCCGTCGCTCGGGTGTCCAGCCGTTCGCCATGCTCAACCTCCAATAGTTCGTTCTGCGCTTTTTTGGTTTTCCGCGTGCGCGCGGGCTTTTCTTGGATGCCGTTATTGACCTGGACCTGATTGCCGATGTTCGCCTGCTTCACGAAAGCGACCTGCTTGGGGGTTTTAAGTTCGCCCAAGGTCTGCAAGGTGGTCCGGGACTGGTTCTGAGCCTTAAGTGCGAGACGCATGTAGGACTCCAGCCCGCTCATTTGTTTAGCCGACAGCGCACGAATCGTGAGCTGCGTGAAAAGAACGTTCAGAGTGTGCGCCTGCGCCACTAGCATGTTTTCTGCTTGAGTCATGTCACCGTTGTTGATTGCAGCCGTCTGCCGGCTCAATTCGAGGATGACCTCGGTAAACGGTGTCTCGCCGATCAGGTTACTGCTGACAAGCAATGCGGCGCCCAGGCACTCCGGAGTCAGATAATTAATGGCGAGGGCCTGCTCCTCCGTCTCCGCCATGGCGAACTTCTTTGCCGGGATATTACTCATTCGCTCGCCTCCATCGGGGTGTTGTTATAACGCTGGCGCAGATCAACACCAGCCGCGCAGTAACGGCCCGTTGGTGCATGGCAGGAGAGGCAGCGCATCAGGTGGTTGGTGTGTGCAGCATCTACCTCTCGCCATGCCTGTGACGCCGTAGCAGCGGTGTGGGTGGAATGTTGCGGCTTGACTTCCTCCACGGTGTGGATCTCGGCCGATTGATCGACCCGGTGAGGCCGGCCGATCCACGCCGGGCTAGCGCGGATGATGTCCGCCACCAGCACGACGTCCGTATCGGCGAGCTCGACAAGGTCGTGCGGCTCCAAATGCCCTTCTTCCAGTAGTACGGCAGGACGAGTTCCGAGCAGGTGCGCAGCCGCCCCGTGCTGACGAAAAAGCATGGGGAACACGCAATGCTGTTTGATCTGCTGCTTGAACACGACATCGACCGGCTTGCCGGAGTAAGGCGTTTCGGCCAGGACCTGGCAACCTTCGCGAGAGATGATGTAGGCATGGAGCGCAACCACTTCACCCCGTGCAACGAATGGGAACCACGTCAGCCACGTTCGGCCCATGCTGTATCCCAGATGCAGTGACTGGAATTTTTTGCCCCGTACAAACCGATTCACCCATCGGACCTGCATCGCGCGAAGTTTGTAGGGTTTCGCGTCGTCCTCGAAGATCAGGATCCTTTGCCAATTTTCAGCCAGGGCCATTCTGGCGAGCGCCTGATGCGATTCATAACATCCCTGGACCGGGTCGCGGCAGCGTTCGGTAACGAAGAAATCAATTGGATTGGAAATCTGGGTTGCGACCGTCTGCTCGAATAATGCGCGCCGGTCTTCGCGCTCACTCAATGAAATGCAGAATGCGCGATCAACGTCGAAAGAGACCTTTTTCAGTGTGCCCCTCATCAACGGCGGTCCATTTCCGGCAGACCGTTGTGAACCTGATCGCGATGCAGCTTCAAGTACTCCACTTGAAATCCTTCAGTGACCTTCCCGTGACCCCGTGCCACGGAAAAGAACCAATGATCATCAAGAAGTCGCCACTGCGTATGTCAGACGCTTCCGAAAATGCTGCTCATCACTTCACTCGCCCCCAAAAAAAACAAAGCCCTCGTAGCAATACGAGGGCTTTGTTGTTTCTGCCGTTGAAAAACCAGGTCTTAGTGACCCGCGCTCTGACCGCCATCAACGTGCAGGATTTCGCCGGTGACAAACTTGGCGCCGTCCAGATACACGACTGCGTTGGCGATGTCATCGATATCGCCCATGTGACCGACCGGGTGCAGGGCGCCCAGCGCGGCGTGGGTTTCTTCGCCGTGCATCGGAGTTTTGATGATGCCAGGCGAAACTGCGTTTACCCGAATGCCGCGCTTGGCGTATTCGATGGCCAGGGATTTGGTCGCCGCGTTCAGGCCACCTTTGGTCAGCGAGGCCAGTACCGATGGCACACCGTCGATGGCGTGATCAACCAGGCTGGTGGTGATGTTGACGACGTGGCCGCTGCCATTTTTTTCCATCTCGGCAATGGCCAGTTGGGTGATGTAGAAGAAGCCGTTGACGTTGACCGACAACACATTGGCGTAGTCTTCAGCGGTGTATTGGGTGAACGGCTTGGCGATGAAGATACCGGCGTTGTTGACCAGAGTATCGATACGTCCGAAACGAGCGATGGCTTCGCGAATGACGCGCTGGGCGGTTTCTGGTTCGCCGATGTCGCCGGCCACGGTGAGGATGTCCGGATCGGTGGACGGCTTGATCGAACGCGAAGTGGCGACGATCTGGTAGCCGAGTTCACGGAAGGCCTTGACCATGCCGTCGCCGAGACCTTGGGATGCGCCAGTGATGACGATGACTTTTTTCGAATGGCTCATGATGTATACCTCTAACAATAGTGGGATTTGAAATTCGATGAATCAGGCTTCAGCAGGGGCCGTCGCCATTTGTCTCAACATTTGTTCGTAGTACTCGACCGATTGCGAACCGGACACCAGGTGACGGCCGTTCAGCACCATGGCCGGGACCGAATTGATGCCGCGCTGCTGATAAAACGTTTCAAGTTCACGCACTTCCTCGGCAAAGGCACCTGACACCAACACCTCGCGCGCCCGGTCCTCGTCCAATCCCGCTTCACCCGCCAACCGCACCAGCGTCTGCTGATCACTCGGGTTCTGGCCTTCGCTGAAGTAAGCGCGAAGCAGGATCTTCTTCAGCGCCACCTGACGCCCTTCTTCCAGTGCCCACAGCAACAAACGGTGAGCATCGAAGGTGTTGTAGAAATGCGTGCGCTTCTCCAGGTCGAACTTGAAGCCAATGGTCGCCCCGCGCTCGATCTGCATCTTCTTGCCGGAAGCGACGTCTTCAGCAGTGCGCCCGTACTTGCGCATCAAGTGCTCGACGGCTTTTTCGCCTTCGGCCGGCATGTTCGGGTTCAGTTCGAAGGGCTTGTAGGTCAGCTCAACCGACACCTCACCCGCCACGTTCTCGATCGCCTGCTCCAGCGCCGTAGCGCCCAGGGCGCACCATGGGCACACCACATCGGAGATGAAATCGATGGTCACCGACGCCGTCATGACTGCCCCTCTTGCGCCAGTTGCTTGCGGTACTGAGTGGTGGTGATCCCGGCGTAGCCCCAGTTATCGGTGTCGACTTCCTCGATCACGATGTGGGTCAGGTCAGGGCGCTTGTTGAGGACGCGCTCCAGTGTTTCAGTGATTTCGGCGATCACCTGAGCTTTCTGCTCAGTGGTAACGCCGTCGCGGGTAATGCGTACGCTTACGAAAGGCATTGAGGAATCTCCAGTGACCTGCCCGTCGGGGTGATGGGTAGGTGTTGGAGCTCAATGTAGGGAGTTCGCTGGAGAGGATAAAGGTGGGGGCGGGAACATCATTAGTTACGTGGTGTAATTAGTCATAGTTGACGTTAAATAGTTTACTCCGCCCAACACGAATATGCGCTTGGACGGAGCAGCTAGTAAAAACAATCTGTTTCCAACAGCTATATATTTCCACTAATCGTCTATCTTGCTGCTATCTGATTGACGTTGCATTTCTCAAGTTGTCTGCAAATCACAAGCCTTGGCTCAGTGCCGTTCGATAGCGCAACGCTTCTTTGGTCGCCGGATCTGCGTGGTTTTCCGTGTCCTGGGCATGCTGGAACAGCAGATCCGTGGTGGTGACGATGCTTTCTATTTCAGAGCTCGCCTTGGCTTCCAGCAACGGAATGGTATTGATCAGAACGGTCTGGTTAGGAATCAACTCTGCTGCCTGTTTCAGCTCAGCCAATGCGGCCCGTGCCTCAATGCATTTTTTGAGGACGGCACGTGTTTCCAGCTCAATTTCTGGTGGTAACAGTGGGAGTTGGTTGTATGGCCTTTCAGCCTGCCATGGCAGCAGCGGTTCGGTCATGGATGCGATCCTGATCATTTTGTATGTTTTTTGAGCAGAGATAGCCCTCACTCATGTCGCCAGTGTAGGCATGAGTGCTTAACGCGTCGCAATTTTCGACTTTTTGCGACACGTTTTGGGAACGTGTCGTCGCGGACGACATGTTGGCGACACGTGTTACCGAAAATTGATTTTGGCGACATGAGTGCTGTGGCGAGGGTATCTGCACATGGGATATCAGATTTTTGGGGCCGCTACGCAGCCCAGCGCGAGCAATCTCGCTCGTCACAAATGGGCAGTGGTCAATCGACCGATACGGTTTCCACAGTGATTTGCGCAATCGCGTGAAACGGCGCAAGCGCAGCCTCATCGGCGGTAGCGCCGGTGATCAACCGCCACTCCCGCTCGATCGGCGTCCAGTGTTGCTGGCGAGCGCGGCCCAGTTTGTCGGTGTCGGCGAGAACGACGATTTGGGCGGCACGCTTGATGATGCATTCCTTGAGATACGCCTGCTGCGCACTCGCTTCGCACAAGCCGAATTCCGCGACGACGCCGTCCGCGCCGAGGAAGGCTTTGTCGACGCTCAACCGGCTCAACGTCAGCTCTGCCAACGGTCCTAACGTACTCATGCTCGAACCGCGCAAGTCACCGCCGATCAGGGTCAAGCGCACGCCCGGTGCGTTGGCCAGGGTCATCACCGCGAGCAGGTTGTTGGTGACCACGTGCACGTCCTGGCGCGAGCAAAGGTGATGGGCCAATGCGGCGCAGGTGGTGCCGCCGTCGAGCAGGACGGTGTCGCCGTCCTGAACGTGGGCCGCTGCTGCAAGGGCGATGGCGTCTTTCTGTTCCCACTGGCTGGTCTTGCGTTCTTCCAGCGAGGCTTCCGGCTCATGGATGCCCACCACCGCGGTGGCGCCGCCGTAGGTGCGGACCAGGTGTCGCTGTTTGGCGAGCATGGTCAGGTCGCGTCGCACGGTCGCTTCCGAAACCCCGAGCGCCGCGCTCAATTGCTCGACGTTGGCATCCCCGATGCGCACAAGTTCGAGGATGGCGCGGTGGCGTTCGGACACTTTCATGGCGGGTCTCGTTGTTTGGACGGTGGTCGATCTTACACGACAGCGCCGCCGCCGCTCATCCCCGTCGCGTGGCCAGCTCCGCGCCCTGACGCAGTGCTTCGAGCAGGCTGCGTTCGTCGGCGATGCCCTTGCCGGCGATATCGAAGGCGGTGCCGTGGTCGACCGAGGTACGGATCACTTCCAGGCCGACAGTGACGTTGACCCCGGCTTCCAGCCCCAGCACTTTGACCGGGCCATGGCCCTGGTCGTGATACATCGCCACCACCAGGTCGAAGTCACCGCGTCCGGCGCGGAAGAACAGCGTGTCGGCCGGCAACGGGCCGGTCACGTCGAGACCACGTTCCTGTAGCAGCTTCACCGCCGGGATGATTTTTTCTTCCTCTTCGCCATAACCGAACAGGCCGTTTTCACCGGCATGCGGGTTGATCCCGCACACGCCAATTCGCGGGCGGGCGATGCCGGCCTTGATCAATGTGGCGTTGCCGCGTTCGATGGTGCGCTGGACCAGGCCCGGCTCGATTTTGCGGATCGCGTCGATGATGCCGATGTGGGTCGTGACGTGGATCACCCGCAACTGCGGCGCCACCAGCATCATCGACACTTCGTCGACGTGGGTCAGGTGCGCGAGCATTTCGGTGTGACCAGGGTACTTGTGACCGCCGGCGTGCAGCGCTTCCTTGTTCAGTGGAGCGGTGCAGATCGCGTCGATCTGCTTGGCCTCGGCCAGCTCCACGGCACGGGCGATGTACTGATAGGCGGCGTCACCGGCAATGGGCGACAGCTCGCCAAAGGGCAAGTCACCGGGGATCAGGTCGAGGTCGATGCAGTCGATGGTGCCGGCCTCGTAGCGCGCCTGGGAAGCGTCCTCGATACGGCGCACTTTGGCGCTGCCGCCGACGATCACATTGGCCTGCTCCAGGCGTCGCGCGTCGCCGATCACCAGCGGCCGGCACTGTTGGTAGACGATGTCGTGGGTCAGGCTCTTGACGATGATTTCCGGACCGACACCCGAAGCGTCGCCCATGGTGATGCCAATGATGGGGAGGTAGTTGCTCATAGTGTTCATTCGAGTCCCTGGATTCGTGGGCGTTGGAGCTGGGAGCGATCGTTGATGTCGCTCAGGTGTTGCCATGCCGCATACAAGGCGCGGTCGGTACCGAACGCGCCTGCCTTGGTAATGATTGCTGGGCGATAGCCATGGCGGGAGGCGCAGGGCCGACCGAAAGCCACGCCCGCTTCGACTTCCGCCAGCAGTTGCAGGCTGTCGATGCCGACGGTGGTCAGAATGGCTCGCGCCGTCTCGCCACCCGTTGCGATCAGGCCGCCGACCTTGGTGAAGTGTGGCTCGACCATCTCAGCCAGCATGGTAGAAAGGTGCGCACCCTCCTGCGGGTTGAACGCTTCATCGCGGCCGATGCGTAGCAACAGGTCGCTCCATCCCTCGAGCTGTTCGCCGATGCGGGCCTGCCAGGTCGCCCAGTCTGGATGCTTGCTGCCTTGGCGCAGAACTGCGGGCGGAACGATCAATTCGCTCAGTCCAGCCTGCGCTTTCAATACCGTGCATTGCCGTTCGCAGACGCCGGAGAGGCTGCCAACCATCACTAGAGTCGACGCCGGATTTTTCTCGCTATCGGTGCTTTCGATACGCTGGTTCGACGCGAGGAAAAAGTCGGGCAGTTGAGCAATTTCCCGCGCCAGACCACCCGAGCCAATCCAGAACAGTGCTTGGTCCAGTGTCGCGGTAAAACGCGCCAGGGTCAGCAAATCGTCTTCGGTTTGTGCATCGACGATCACTGCCTGCGTATCACTGCGGGCGAGTTCGGCGAAATAATGCGCGAGTGCATCCGGGTTGCCGCGCAGAGTGTCGAGGTCCAGCTTGGCTGTACTCAGGCCGGCGGCGACGAGCATGCTTTCGACATCCGCCGGGCGGTCGGCGTTTTCCAGTTTCCAGGTATCGGTGGTTTCCAGCTGCTGGCCGTTGACGAACACCCGACCACCGCGCAGCGTGCGCCCGGTGGCGGGGAACGCCGGGGCGACGATGGCCAGCCCCGCCAACGGTTGCAGGGCGGCGACTTCCGCCGCCCAGTTACCGCGCAAGGTCGAATCGATTTTCTTGTACAACCTCTGCCCGGGTTTACGCAGCGCCTTGAACGCCGCGACAGTGCGCTCGGCTGCCTGCTCGGGCGACAGGCGTCGCGTGTCGGTATCGGCGGCGATTACCTGCGCATCCGGCTGATCGTTCAAGGCGTCGAGCGTCACCACGGTCTGCAGTCCGGCACTGGCAAAGCCGATGGCACAGTCCGCCGCACCCGAAAGATCGTCAGCGATGATCAGAATATTCATCGCAAGGCTTCCCGCTTTTGCGGTTTGAGGTCCGGCTCGGGGACCACGGCGGCGTTGCGTTGCTGCACGCGTTTGGCGACTGCAGCGGTGAGTATCGGCGCAAGGATCGCGGTCACCACAACGCAGGCGGCTACCAGTATGGTCGCGCTCTTGGCGGCCTCGGCGTATACCGGGTTTGCCGCTGCAATCAGCGCAGGTACGGCGGCGGCATTCCCGGCAGTGGTGGCTGCCGCAACACCCGCGACGCCAGTGCCACCGGTCAAACGATCAGCAAAAAACAGCGGGATACCGGTCAGCACGACAACCGCGACACCCATGCCAAGGCCCAACAACCCGGCTTGCCAGACGTTATGCAGATCCAGGCTCGCACCGAGGGCCAGGGCGAAGAACGGGATCATCACCGGCACGGCCTTGGCCAGGAAGTCACGCATGTCACGGTCGAGGTTGCCCAGCAACATGCCGAGGGCCAGCGGCAGGATGCTGCCCACCAGCGTCGGCCAGGGAAAGGCTGACAGACCGGCAATGCCCAGCGTGACCATGGTCAGAAAGGGTCCCGACTCCAGCGACATCACCGAATAGGCACCGACATCTTCGGAGCGGCCGTACTGCCCCATCAACGCCATGTACAAGCCGCCGTTGGTGTCGTTCATCGCAGCAACCACCGCCAGCGTGGAAATGCCGGCGAACAGTCCCGACGAAATCGGCTGCTCGCCCAGGAACTGCCCGAGTACGATGCCCAGCAGCATGGCGATGCCGACTTTGGTGATGAGTAGCGTACCGCCCTTCTTGAGCAGATAAGGCGTGGCCTTGATATTGATGCTCGCGCCCATGCACACGTAGAACACCGCCAGAATGGGCAATGCACCGGTGAACAACGCGTTGGTGAAAGAACCGAAAAACTTGGGGGTGTCAGGCGTGAAGGTTGCGACCAGCGAGCCGATCAGCAGGGGCACGATCATCATGCCGCCGGGGATGCGTTCAATGGTGCGCTTGATAGGAATCTGGGCCACGAGGGTCTCCTTTTATAATTGTTTGGTAAGACGTGCATCACCTCGAAACTGACTGAACCGATCACCAAGTGATTGTTTCAGTCAAAATAATCTTAGGGCATTGCCTGATTTTGCGCAAATCAATCATTTTTAATGTTCATTTCGATCATTCGAAGTGACAAACCTGGCTCTGACAGACAAATGAATTCCTCTTATACGCAGGCTAGAGCCTTACAGCGCCCATAAAAAAACCCCGAACCAATCGGGGTTTCTTTTTTCAGCCTTGAATCAGGCCTCGATACCGCAACCGATCATCAGAAAATGTTGATCGGATAATCCACGAACACACGCACTTCGTTACCGCTGACGTTGTATTCGCTCGATTTCTGCGACACGCGCAGGATGGAGCTACGCAGTTTTACGCTCAGGTCTTTGGCCGGGCCGCTTTGCACGACGTACTTGAACTGATTGAAGATTTCACGCTCGGTACCGCCTTCGCTGGTGGACGTGGTGATGTTGTCACCGCGCACGTAGGCGAAGTTGTAGCTCAGGCCCGGAACACCGAAGGTGCTGAAGTCCAGGCCGTAGCCCAGTTGCCAGCTGCGTTCGTCTTCGGCGTTGAAGTCGGACCAGTAGGAGTTGGCCAGGTAGATGGTGTTGCCACCGTCGCCGACACGGTTCTGGTCTTTCTGGTAGCCGCCGTACGGGTAGCCCAGGTTGCTGTCACCGGTGCTGCGCTGGTAACCGAGGGTGAACGAGTGCGGGCCGGTGGCGTAGATCGCAGCCAGGCTCCAGATTTTGTTGTCGTCGCCGGTAGCACCGACGTCTTCAACATAGGAACTGTCCAGCTTGGTGCGGTAGCCGTTGAAGTCCAGGGTCAGGGACTGATCCTTGGCCAGCGGGAACACATAGTTGGCGTTCACGTATTGCTTCTTCAGCACGTCTTCGACGTCGGAGGCGTACAGGGAAGCCTTGAACTGTTCGGTGAACTGGTAGCTACCGCCCAACACGTTGATCGACTTCAGGCCACCGCTGTCGTGGCCTTCAGCGCTTTTACGCGATTCGGCGGTGAAGCGACCGGCGTTCAGTTCCAGGCCCTTGATCTCCTTGGAGGTGATCAGGGTGCCGGTGTAGCTTTCCGGCAGCAGACGCCCGTTGTCGTAGCTCAACACCGGCAAGGCCGGCATCTGGTCGCCGTAGGTCAGCGTGGTGCTGGAGAGGCGGAACTTGACGGCGGCGCCAGCCTTGGCGAGGTCGTCAGCTGCGCTGCCGCTGTCACCTTGTTTAAAAAAGTCGATGCCTTGTGCGCCGCTCTTGCCCTTGCCACCGTCCAGACGCAGTGCGTACAGACCGAAGGCATCCACGCCCACGCCCACGGTACCTTGGGTGAAGCCGGACGAGAACGTGCCGATAGCCGCTTGGCCCCACTCGGCTTTATCGTCCCGGCCATCTTTGAAATCACGGTTCATGTAGGCGTTGCGCAGCAGCACTTTGAGGCTGCTGTCTTCGACAAATCCCTTGGATTCGGCCTGGTCGTTAGCCATGGCCTGTGAAGCGCTCAAAATCCCCAGAGCGATCAGGCTGATTCGCTTGTTCAACATTTTATTTTCCTTATTACGGGTTGAAACGCGCTGTGTCGAACGGCTGAAACGGCACTATCGCGCTCTTTTTTCATTCCGCAAACAAAAAAGCCCGCCCACGATCTCTCGCGGCGGGCCTTTTTTATTATTTTAGGGTCATGGCGGTCTGCCACAGGCGTTGGCCGAATCGTAGCCGTGCCCAGAACGTTGTGTCAATTTCATGAATCGTCTGGAATTAGGCGAAAATCGTCTAAGAAATGATTTTGCGCGGCAGAAAAATTCAATCTTTCTATTCATTCGACCCAGCAATCAACACGCATAGAGTCCCGCACTCAACAACATCACCGGCAAGACGTATTACTCACAAATTCTGCCGGGAACGCCGCGAAACTTGGCAGTGACCGTGACCTACAGCTTCCACTCACCGACGACCACAATGGAGACCACAGTGACTGCAAATCTTTCGTCCATAAAAAAAGCGCTGCCATCCCGGCAGCGCTTTTGTTTTATCAATCCGTTGTTTTTCTTCTTATCCTTCCATCACATCCCACAACGCATCCAGTTCCGCTTCGCTGAACAAACCAGCGGGGTAGCGCTCGATCATCGTCCGGCGCGGATCAGCCTCGCTGATCGGACGCGTTCCATTGGACTTTAACCAGTGCGCCAGGATCTGGAGCGATTCGCCATTGACTGCCAGGGGATGCAACGCCCGCTCGCTCACCACATTTACTTCGGCGTTCATTTCAGCGCTCTCTCCTGGTTTGTGAGCGGCTAACTTATCCAAGGTTTATGACAGAACATCGCAGTTCTCCCCCTCCCCGAGTTGCCTCATGAGAGATACAAGAGCTATGCCAATGTGTCTGGACTGTCGATACGCGGATACAAAAAAGCCCGCAATCCTGAAAGGCCGCGGGCTCTGTGCGAGGTAACGAGCGAAAACGTTTGCGTGAATGATTTGGCAATCAACTCAAGCTGTTACGAGGTCACTCACTCCTTGTGCGGCGCTGGCTGTTGTTGGGTAAGGCAGTGAATGTTACCGCCACCCAGTAACAGTTCGCGGCCAGGCACCATCACCACTTCGTGCTGCGGGAACAGCGCTTGCAGAATCTCCTTGGCGGGACCATCCAGCGGGTCTTCGAAACTTGGCGCAATGATGCCGCCGTTGACGATCAGGAAATTCACGTAGGAACCGGCCAGACGCACCGATGGATTACGTTCCTGGGTGCCATCCACCGGGTCGACACCGGCGCATTCTTCTTCGGTCGCGTACAGCGGCCCCGGAATCGGCATCTTGTGCACCGTGAATGGGCGTCCCTTGGCGTCCGTGCTGCTTTGCAACACTTTCATGGCCGCCTGGCAGCGCGGGTAGTTCGGGTCCTGCGGGTCGTCGGTCCACGCCAGCAGCACTTCACCCGGACGCACGTAGCAGCAGAAGTTATCCACATGACCGTCGGTTTCATCGTTGAACAAACCGTCCGGCAGCCAGATGATCTTATCAACAGCCAGATTGTCTTTGAGTACCGCTTCGATTTCCGCGCGGTTCAGATGCGGATTGCGATTGCGGTTGAGCAAGCATTCTTCGGTGGTGATCAGCGTGCCTTCGCCATCGACGTGGATCGAGCCGCCTTCAAGCACGAAGCCTTCGGTGCGGTAGCGCGGGCTGCGCTCGATCTCGAGGATCTTGCCGCCCACCTGCGAGTCACGGTTCCACGGTGAATACAGGCCACCGTCGAAACCGCCCCAGGAATTGAAGTCCCAGTTCACGCCACGGACTTCGCCGCTGTTATTGATGACGAACGTCGGGCCGGTATCCCGGACCCAGGCGTCGTCGCTGGACATCTCGACCACGCGGATATTCGGCACGTCCAGGCGGGCACGGGCGTTTTCGTATTGACCGGCGGAGACCGCCACGGTGACCGGCTCAAAGCGTGCAATGGCCTTAGCCACCGCCACGTGCGCGGCTTGCGCCGGTTTGCCGCCCAGGCGCCAGTTGTCCGGCCGCTCGGGCCAGATCATCCAGGTCTGGGTCTGGGGTGCCCACTCGGCCGGCATGTAGAAGCCGTCTGCGCGAGGGGTGCTTTTTAAAGTGGTCATGTCGATCAGGACTCCAGGGTTCCGTCGAGGGTTTTCAGCGCGCCGTACAAGTTCGGACGACGGTCACGGAACGAGCCCCACGCGCTACGGATGTGTTCCAGTTGGTCGAGGTCGAAGGTGTGAACCAGAATGCCTTCTTCGGTTTCATTGAGTTCCTGCACCTTCTCGCCGAACTGGTTGGCGATGAACGACGAACCATAAAAGGTAATGTCGTAGCCATCTTGTTCTTCATTGCCGATGCGATTACTGGCGATCAGCGGCATCAGGTTAGCGCCGGCGTGGCCCTGTTGCACGCGTTGCCAGTGATCGCGGGACGAAATGGTCTTGTCGTGGGGCTCGCTGCCGATGGCGGTCGGGTAGAACAGGATTTCTGCACCTTGCAGCGCCATGCTGCGCGCCGCTTCCGGAAACCACTGGTCCCAGCAGATGCCCACGCCGATTTTCGCGTAGCGGGTGTTCCACACCTTGAAGCCGGTATCGCCTGGGTTGAAGTAATACTTTTCGTGGTAGCCAGGGCCGTCCGGGATGTGGCTTTTCCGATAAATCCCGAGGTTGCTGCCGTCGGCGTCGATGATCGCGATGCTGTTGAAACGCGCGCGCCCCGCCAGTTCGTAGAAGCTGATCGGCAGCACCACTTGCAGTTCCTTGGCGACTTTCTGGAAGTGCTTGATGGCGACGTTGTCTTCCACCGTCGTAGCCAGTTGCAGGTAATCCGGATTCGGCTTCTGGCAGAAGTACGGCGCCTCGAACAACTCCTGAATCAGGATGATCTGCGCGCCTTTGGCAGCGGCTTCACGGACCAGTCTTTCAGCGACCTCGATGTTGCCTTCAAGGTCCCAGGAACAGGCCATCTGAGTGGCGGCAACGGTAACGATACGGCTCATGAATCATCTCCGGGCAAGTGCTTGACGGTCGGGCATGGCTTATCCGCGCCCTGGCAGTGGCGACTTTATAACCGATAAAAATCGACTTTTGAAGCTGTTAATATGCTTTTCGTCATAAATCACGCACTTAAACCCGATAACAATCGAATTAGCACCACAAAATAAAAGTGGGAGCGGGCTTGCTCGCGAAAGCGTCGGATCAATCAACATTAACGTTGAATGACACACCGCCTTCGCGAGCAAGCCCGCTCCCACTTTTTTACCGTTTACACCCGTGGGGTATATGTTTACAGGTCTTCGGCGAGTACCTTCGAAAGCATGTCCACAAAGAAATCCACGCTCCGACGCGATGTCACCATCGGCGGTTTGATCTTGAGTACGTTCAGGTAATCACCCGTCGGCTGCATGAAGATGCCCAGGTCGCGCAAGCGATTGCACAGTTCTGTAGTTTCCTCGGTCGCCGGCTCCAATGTTTCGCGATTGCGGATCAACTCCACGCCCAGATAAAACCCGGAACCATGCACCGCGCCCACCAGCGGATGAATATCGATCAGCGCTTCGAGACGCTCCTTGAAATAGCTGCCCACGACCTGAGCGTTTTCCCACAGTTTTTCTTCTTCCATCACATCCAGTACTGCCATGCCGATCTGGCAACTGACCGGACTGCCGCCCGCCGACGAGAAGAAATAGCCCTCGGCCTCCAGCGCTTCGGCGATTTCCCGACGGGTGATCACCGCGCCCAGTGGCTGGCCGTTGCCCATGCCCTTGGCCATGGTAATGATGTCCGGCACCACGCCCTGCTCTTCGAAGCCCCAGAAGAAATGGCCCATGCGTCCGTAGCCCACCTGCACTTCGTCGGCGATGCACACGCCACCCTGGGCGCGCACCTTGGCATAAACCTCTTTCAGGTAACCCGCTGGCAGCGAGATACCGCCGGCATTGCCGTACACCGGTTCGCAGATGAAACCCGCCAGTTGGCGTTTCTGCTCGGCGATTTTCGCCAGGTTGTGTTCGACGCTGCGCACGTAGTCCGGCGCGCTGTCCGGGCCACGGAATTCACCGCGATAGGTGTTCGGCGCAGTGACCGGATGCACCCAGTCCGGGCGGCTTTCCAACGCCTTGGGGTTATCGGCAATCGAGGTCGACACCGCATCCGCGCCCACGGTCCAGCCGTGATAGGCCTCCAGCACGCTGACAATGTCGCGGCCGCCGCTGTAGGCCCAGGCCAGACGGATCGCCAGGTCATTGGCCTCACTGCCGCTGTTGACCAGGAACACGCGATCCATGGAGCCCGGCGCCAGCTTCAGCAAGCGCTCGGAAAATTCAGCCACGGCGGCGTAATTGAACCGTGAGTTGGTGTTGAGCAGCGACCACTGGCGGCTGGCGACCGCGGCCATGCGCGGATGACCGTGGCCGAGTACCGCGACGTTGTTGAGCATGTCGAGGTACGAGCGGCCCTGCATGTCGATCAGGTGGTTGCGCCAGCCACGCTCGATTCGCGGCGGATCGACATAATAGTGTTTTTGCGTACGGGCGAAACTCGCGTCACGACGGGCCAGCAAGGTCTGAGCATCGAGTTCTTCTTCGGCATCGCAAGCCAGTCCCAGCAGCGCCGCCGGTGACGGGCACAACGCTTTCCAGGCCGGTGCGCGGGTCGGCGTGCAGAACAAAGGCGCGGTAAACGACGCCCCCCGGCACAGTTGCACCTTCAACGGCCCGCTGACCGAGCCCAGCACCTGGCCTTTGACCAGCGCAGCGCCTGTATGCAGCGATGACGTAACGCCCCACAGGCGCACACTCAGTTGCGGGCCATCCAGTTGCAGAACGCCTGGCAAGGGCTGGTGAACCACCCCGGCAAACGGCGCCTCGACCGCCGTGCCATGGGGCACACGCAACTCGACGTGCAACGGGCAGGTGTCCGGTTCGATGGCGCTGTCCGGGCGAGTGCGGGACAGGCGGTATTGCCCGTAGCGGCTGGCCGCCAGACCGTGCGTCGCGGCAGCTTCATCGAGCAGGCGTTGATCGATGCCTTCCTGTTCCCAGTTACCGGCCTCGAAATGCGGGCTGAGTACGCCCAGATCGATCAGGGCAAATTCACGCCCCACCAGGCTCGGCAGCAGCGGTGCAAAACCATCAACGGCAATAGCCGGCAGATTCTGCCCGACAGCGGTCAGGATCGCGGCTTCCATCAGCGCCAACGGCACCGAGGTCGCCACGCGGAAAATTTCCCACTCGTGAGTCAGGTTGTCGCGACTGTAGGCGTTACCCGGATCGATGCTGACCTGCTGCTCACCGCTGAGTACCAACACTGCGGCACGGGCGACAATCAGCGGCCACAACGCCAGCAGCTCTTCATGCTGCAAGGGATTGACCGCGTGATAGGCCTGTACCGCCGGCAAAATGCAGAACGGGTCGCCATCGGCGTGGTGCAACAATGCTGCGCAGGTGACCGACAGATCGGTGATGCGCCAGGTGCGGATCAGATCGCCGAAATCGATCACGCCCTGCAACTGCCATTGGCGCGCTGAGTCGCGCTGCCACACTACGTTGTCGTCAGTGATGTCCATATGGATGGCCTGGATCGGCAACTTGTCCACCAAGGGCTGCAAGTGACGTTCGGCTTGCTCCGCCGCTTCGGCGACCGTTTTGCGCTGCGCGTCATCCTGGATGACCGGCAACAAATGCGCGATCAATGCCTGGGCATGACGCGCATCCCACTGCAGGGTGCGCTCCAGCCCCGGGTGGTCGAATTCCGCCAGCGCCAGGTCCATCTCGCCGCACAAGCGGCCGAAACCGGCCACCACCGTGTGGTTGAAATGATCGAGGTGCGTCAGGGACTGGCCCTCGATGTAATCCAGCAAGCGCACATGCACCGCTTGGCCGGCGACATCTAGAGACAGCAGGTCCGCACCGTTTTTCGCCGGGATCACGCGCGGCACATGCACGTCGGGGTGCTGCGCCAGGTGCTTGAGCCCGGCATGTTGGGCTTGCAACTCCAGCGCCGAATAATCGCCCCGACAGATTTTCAGGACAAAACGGCCCTGTTCGCTGTCGACGCGGTAGTTCAGATCCTGCTGGCTGCCCAGGGCCTGCAACCTGCCACCCAGCCCGTAATGCTCCTGCAACAGCTCAAGCGCTTGCTCCGCAGAGACTTGCGGACTGGGCAAACTGGCGCGATGAATCAACGTGGCGAGCGGCATGAAACAAACCTCTTCAATGAAGGTGTTAAATTTATTAGGCGCCTATATCGCCACTGCGCGAGCCGATAAGCAACCCCCCTTTCACCAGCCTGATGAACAACCGTCGGCCATCAACGGTTCGCAGACTGCGCCCGCAAGCCTAGGCATAATGTGCCCATACCCACAGGCGCTCGATGCTCATGACTCCGACCCTCCCCCGCAGACCCCGCTGGCGCAGCCTGGCCTTGCTCGCGCTGTGCCTGGCGCCGTTGTTGTGGCCGCTGGAGCATCTGGCCGAGCGCTACTACCGCAGCGAATTGGCCGGGCAGAACCGCCAGACCCTCGACCTCTACGTCGCCAACCTGCTGGGCACCCTGCACCGTTATGAAGTGCTGCCGCAGATCCTCGGCGATCTGCCGGCCCTGCGCGCCGTTCTTGGCGCGCCGGACGATGGCGTCACCCAGGGCAATGCCAACCGCCTGCTGAAAAACATCAGCACCCAGACCGGCGCCGAAGTCATGTACCTGATGGACACCACGGGCAAGACCCTGGCGGCCTCCAACTGGGATAAGCACGACAGTTTCGTCGGGCGCAATTTTTCGTTCCGGCCGTACTTCAGCGAAGCCATGGCCGGGCGGCTGGGGCGATTCTTCGGGCTCGGCACCACGTCCGCCAAACGCGGCTACTTCTTCGCCGCTGCCGTGCGCCAGGGCGAGAAAATCATCGGCGTACTGGTGGTCAAGGTGGACCTCGACCACACCGAAAGCCTCTGGGGGAAAACCCCGGAACAGCTGTTGCTGACCGATAACAACGGCGTGGTCATTCTCACCTCACGACCTGAATGGCGCTTCCGCTCGACCCGCCCGTTGAGTGAAGACGAGCGCAAAGCCATCATCGCGATCCAACCCTATCCAACCCGCGATCCGAAGCCGTTGAATCTCAATCCCGATGCCTGGCTGACCCAAACCCAGGCCATTGCGGAAACCGGCTGGAATGTCAGCATTCTCGCCCCCCGTACCCTGATCGACCGCCCGGTGCGCACGGTGGTCGCCATTGGGGGTGCGACGCTGTTGGTGGTGATGCTGTTGCTCGGCCTCATGATGCAGCGCCGCCGCCATTACCTTGATCGAATAGCGTTCGAGGCCAAGGCCCGACGTGAGCTGGAAGGCCGGGTAGCCGAGCGTACCAGTGATCTGGAAGGTCTCAACCGTCGTCTCAAACAGGAAGTGCTGGAGCGCGAGCAAGCCCAGCAAGAACTGGTACGCGCCCAGGATGATCTGGTGCAGGCCGGCAAACTGTCGGCATTGGGAACGATGTCGGCGAGCATCAGCCACGAACTCAACCAACCCCTGGCCGCCATCCGCAGCTACGCGGAAAACGCCGAAGTGTTGCTCGACCATCAACGCACCGACGATGCCCGCGGCAATCTCAAGCTGATCAGCGAGCTGACCGGGCGCATGGCCTCGATCATCGCCCATCTGCGCGCGTTTGCCCGACGCGATCGCCACGCCCCGGAAAGCGTCGCCCTGCAACCGGCGCTGGACGACGCCCTGGCCTTGCTGGCCAAGCGTCGGCGCAGCATGGAAGTCGAACTGATCCGGGATTTGCCCGCCGCGACCTTGTGGGTCGAGGCCGGGGAAACCCGCCTGCGCCAAGTACTCGGCAATCTGCTGGCCAACGCCCTGGACGCCCTGACCGAAAAAGGCCCGCCGCGTAAACTCTGGCTGAGTGCCCAATCCAGTGCTGATGGCGTCAACTTGTACATTCGCGACAACGGCCCCGGTTTCTGCATGGAGGCCCTTGGTCGCGCCAGCGAACCTTTCTACACCACCAAGACCCGCACCCAGGGGCTTGGATTGGGACTGGCGATCTGCGAGACCCTGATGCGCGCCTTCGGTGGTGAACTGTTGTTCGCCAACCACAAGGAGGGCGGCGCCCTGATTACCCTGAAACTGCGCGCAGGCGCGCCGGGTGTGAGCCTGCAACCGTCCGAGGACCGAAGTGCATGACCATCGACAATCGAATTCAGGTCGTGTTGATCGACGATGATCCCCACCTGCGCCAGGCCCTGAGCCAGACCCTCGATCTGGCCGGCTTGAAAATTCTGCCGCTGGCCGAGGCCAAGGGTCTGGCCGGGCAACTGGAACGCGACTGGCCGGGGGTGGTGGTCAGCGACATTCGCATGCCCGGCATGGACGGAATCGAACTGCTGACCGAACTCCACGCTCAGGACCCGGAGCTGCCGGTGTTGCTGATCACTGGTCACGGCGACGTGCCGCTGGCCGTGCAAGCCATGCGCGCCGGGGCTTATGACTTTCTGGAAAAACCCTTCGCCAGCGATGCCCTGCTCGACAGCGTGCGCCGCGCCCTGGCCTTGCGCCGCTTGGTGCTGGATAACCGCAGCCTGCGCCTGGCCCTGAGCGATCGTAATGAATTGAGTACCCGTCTGGTCGGACAATCGCCCTCGATGCTGCGCCTGCGCGAGCAAATCGGCGCCTTGGCGGCGACCAAGGCCGATGTGCTGATCCTGGGTGAAACCGGTGCCGGTAAAGAAGTGGTGGCGCGAGCGCTGCATGATTTGTCGAGTCGCCGAAACGGTCCTTTCGTGGCGATCAACGCCGGGGCGCTGGCCGAATCGGTGGTCGAGAGCGAGTTGTTCGGTCATGAGCCGGGCGCCTTCACCGGTGCGCAGAAGCGGCGCATCGGCAAATTCGAATTCGCCAACGGCGGCACTTTGTTCCTCGATGAAATCGAAAGCATGAGCCTGGACGTGCAGGTGAAGTTGCTGCGCTTGCTGCAGGAACGGGTGGTCGAACGCCTGGGCGGCAATCAGCTGATTCCGCTGGACATCCGCATCATTGCCGCCACCAAGGAAGACCTGAGGCAGGCCGCCGATCAGGGGCGTTTTCGCGCCGACTTGTATTACCGCCTGAACGTCGCGCCGCTGCGCATTCCACCGCTGCGTGAGCGAGGTGAAGATGCGCTGGTGCTGTTTCAGCATTTTGCCGATGAGGCCAGCAACCGCCACGGCTTGCCGCCCCATGAACTGCAACCGGGCCAACGCGCCCTGCTACTGCGCCACACCTGGCCCGGTAACGTGCGCGAACTGCAAAACGCCGCCGAACGCTTCGCCCTGGGCCTGGAGCTGGCGCTGGACAACAGCGAGTCGCAAGGCGGCGCCGGTACCCTGGTGGAACCGGTCAGCGGCGGCTTGAGCGAGCAAGTGGAAAACTTCGAAAAAACCCTGATCGCCGCCGAACTGGCGCGCTCCCACAGCTCCGTGCGCAGCGTTGCCGAAGCCCTCGGTATTCCGCGCAAGACCTTGCATGACAAACTGCGCAAACACGGCCTGAACTTCGCCGACAGCGGAGCCTCCAGCCAGACCGACGAACTCGATTGAGCCACCGTCCAATCATCTACCACATACAAGAGGCCGCTGAATGAGCCGCGACAGTCGTCAACTGGAATCCGTCCTCCACCACGACATTCCCCTCACGCAGGACATGGGCCTCAAAGTACTCGACTGGCACGATCAGCAACTGCGCCTGCATTTGCCGCTGGACGCCAACGTCAACCACAAGAGCACCATGTTCGGCGGCAGCCTGTATTGCGGCGCGGTACTGGCCGGCTGGGGCTGGTTGCATTTGCGACTGAAAGAAGAAGGGATTACGGACGGGCACATTGTGATTCAGGAAGGGCAGATCAACTACCCGCTGCCGGTGACGGGCGATGCGCACGCCATTTGCCAGGCGCCTGGCGCACAGGTGTGGAAGAAGTTTCTCGCCACCTACAACCGTTACGGACGGGCGCGACTGACACTGCATACGCGGGTGGTGAATGCGGGCAGTGATGAGGATGCGGTGAAGTTTGTCGGGCAGTATGTGTTGCACCGCTAAACATCAGAACCTACACAAAACCTGTGACGAGGGGATTTATCCCCTCAGCACAAGGCAAAGCGGACTCAGGAGCGTGCGAGGTTCAGCAGCTTTTCGCGCCACGCCGCCTTCGCCGGCAACGCCAGGAAAAACTCATTCAACAACGATTCCCGCGCCGGATAACAGAACGGCGCGCCGCTCAAATCCAGCACTTCACCGCCCGCCCCTTCCAGCACGCCTTGCGCCGCCGCCGTGTCCCACTGCGAAGTCGGTGCCAGGCGCGGATAACAATCGGCCGCGCCTTCGGCCAACAGGCAAAACTTCAGCGAGCTGCCGATATTGGCCAGTTCCAGCTCACCCAGGCTGGCGCTCAACCCGGCCAACAGACGCTCCTGTTCCGGGCTGGAATGGCGGCGACTGGCGACCACGGTGAACGCCACATCCGTCGGCGGTATTTCGCGAACCTGAATCGGCAGTGGCTCGGCGCCCTTGTCGCCACGCCATGCACCCAACCCGGCGCCACCCACGTAAAAGCGCCCATTGGTCGGCATCGATACGACGCCGAATACCACGTGCCCCTGCTCGATCAGTGCGATGTTGACGGTGAACTCTTCGCTGCCCGAGATAAATTCCTTGGTGCCGTCCAGCGGATCCACCAGCCACCAGCGCTGCCACCCGGCACGTACGCTTTGAGGAATGTTGGCATCTTCTTCGGACAACACCGGGATGCTCGGGTCCAGCGCGGTCAAGCCGGCAACAATCAGGTGATGGGCGGCCAAGTCGGCGGCAGTGACGGGTGAGTCGTCAGCCTTGGCGGTCACCGCCGTGCCGATGCGCCAGAACGGCAAAATCGCTTCGCCAGCCTTCAAGGCCAGCTCTACCACCGACGCCATCAACGGATGGGGGAAATTCATGGCAGGAACACTCCACGCTGGGTCAGCAGATCACGGGCCAGGTACAGCGCCGCCAGGGCGCGGCCCTCGGTAAATTGAGGGTTTTGCGCCAGTGCCGACAACTCCCGCAGGTTGACCTTGCCCAGCCCCATCGGCTCCGGTTCGTCACCTTCAAGACGCTCTTCGTACAAATCGGTGGCCAGCACCACCTGGATTTTCTGGCTCATGTAACCGGGCGACAACGACAGCTCCGTCAAATGCTCAAGCTGCCGCGCGCCAAAGCCGGCCTCCTCCTTGAGTTCGCGCTCCGCCGCTGCAAGCACATCTTCACCGGGTTCGACCAGGCCTTTGGGCAGCGACAGTTCGTATTCATCGGTTCCGCCGCAATACTCCTCGACCAGCACCGCATGGTCCGCATCGAGCATCGCCACGATCATCACCGCGCCATATCCGGTGCCTTTGCCGACCAATCGCTCGTAAGTGCGCTCCTCACCATTGGAAAAGCGCAGTTTCAGCTCCTCGACGCAGAATAAACGGCTGGTGGCGACGATCTCGCGGGCGAGGATGGTGGGTTTCTGGCGCATGAGCGGCTCCTGAGCGATAGCGGGTTACTATACCCGGCCTATCCTGATTGTTGTCCCCGGATACCTTTTTTATCGCTGGAGAAGTTTTTATGTCCCCGTTGCCCTGGCACGACATCGACACCGTTCTGCTGGACATGGACGGCACGTTGTTGGACCTGCACTTCGACAACCATTTCTGGCTGGAGCATCTGCCCCTGCGTTACGCCGAACTGCACGGGGTGAGCCGGGCCATGGCCGAGCTTGAGTTGCAACCGTTGTTCGAGCGCCACGCCGGTCAGTTGCAGTGGTACTGCCTGGATTTCTGGAGCGCCGAGCTCAAGTTGTCCGTGCGTGAACTGAAACTGGAAACCGCGCATCTGATTGCCCTGCGCCCGGACGCGGATACCTTTCTGGCGGCGCTCAAAAAGGCCAACAAACGCGTGGTGCTGATCACCAACGCTCACCGTGATTCACTGTCATTGAAGCTGGAAAAAATCGAATTGGCACCGTATTTCGAGCGGTTGATCAGTTCCCACGATTATGGCTTCCCCAAGGAAAACCCGCAGTTCTGGGACGCGTTGAAGGCGGACATTGATTTCGATCCGGTGCGTAGCCTGTTTATCGACGACACCTTGTCGATCCTGCGCAGTGCGCGGGATTTTGGTGTGTCGCATTTGCTGGCTGTGAGCGAGCCGGACAGTCGCCAGGGGCCGAGGGACACGGCGGAATTTGCGGCGGTGGAGGATTATCGGGATTTGATTGCCGGGCTTTAGAACGAGGCGCCTATTTCGCGAGCAGGCTCGCTCCCACAATGGATCTGCGTCGTGCACACACTCTGTACTCGCTACAGATCCATTGTGGGAGCGAGCCTGCTCGCGAAAGCGGTCTTGAAGATTACTCAGGAATCCGCAACACCTGCCCCGGATAGATCTTGTCCGGGTGTTTGAGTTGCGGTTTGTTGGCCTCGAAGATTTTTTGGTACTTGTTCGGATCGCCATACACGCGCTTGGAAATCGCGCTGAGCGTGTCGCCCTTCTCGACCGTGACAAACTTCGCAGCCGGAGCCACGGCGCCGGTCACCGTGATCTGATCGTCAACACCACTGACGCCGGCCACGTTGCCCAACGCCAACAAGATTTTCTCCTTCTCCTCCTGGCTGCCCGCTTCACCCGTAGCGATGACTTTATCGCCCTCGACTTTCACCTGGATCCTGGAAGTATCGATCCCCGTCAGCGCACTCTGCACATGCTTGGTCAACGCTTCACTGTTGGCTTCGGCCTTGTCCGGCGTCAGCGCATCAAGGATTTTTTCTCCGGCTTCTTTAAGAAAACTGAACAGGCTCATCGTGCGTTCTCCCTGGGAGTTAGTGTCCAGACGCCAAAGCCTAGACCACGGTTGCCAAACACGACTTCAAACCGACCAATGACGCCGCTTCGTGTCAAGGGATAGAATCCGCCCCTGCTCACCCCCTGGATCCGCCCTGGAGCGAAGATGGACATCAAACAGCTGAAATTCCTCATCGCTCTCGACGAAACCCGACACTTCGGCCAGGCCGCCGCGCGTTGCCACATCACCCAGCCGACCTTGTCCATGCGCCTGCGCAGCCTCGAAGAAGAACTCGATCTACCACTGGTCAATCGCGGACAGCGCTTCGAGGGTTTCACCGCGCCGGGCGAGCGGGTACTGGCCTGGGCGCGCACCGTACTGGCCGCTTATGACGGTTTGTACGCCGAGGCGGCGGCCTGCCGCGGCAATCTGGTCGGCACCTTACGCCTGGGCGTGGTGCCGCTGTCGAGCTTCGATCCGCTGCCCCTGTTACAGCGCCTGCACGCTGAACATCCGAACCTGCGCTTCGAACTCTCGGCGCTCAGTTCGGAACAAATCCTCGAACAGCTGGCGAACAATCGCCTGGATCTCGGCGTGTCATACCTGGAACGTCTGGATGCCGACCACTTCGACTCGCTTAGTTTCAGCGAAACCCACATGGGTCTGCTTTACGATCAGCGCTTCTTCACCTTTGGAGAGGCGCCGCTCAGCTGGGAATCGCTCATCGAACTGCCGCTGGGCATGCTCACCAGCGGTATGCACTTCCGTCAGTCCATCGATCACAACTTCCACAGCCGGGGCCTGACCCCGCAGCCTTTATTGCAGACCGATGCGGTGCATCAACTGTTACAAGCTGTGCACGGCGGCTTGTGCTGCGCCGTGATGCCTTTGGACGGTGGCCTCGAAGACCTGACTGATCATTTACGCCTGCAGCCGATCGAAAACGCCCAGACCCTTGGCCGCCTGGGGCTGATCATGCGTCGCACCGCGCCACGTTCGGCGCTGGCAGAAGCATGTTTCGCGATTTATAAGCAATCGCTGATGGGTACTTGATCGACGGCATCTATCGGCAGATCAGTAATAGCGATTAGACGCGACAGTTTGCCGCGCCTAGTCTTTAAGCTGATCAACCCCTCGGTGATGCCATGAACGCCAAGCGCCCTTCCTGCCCGGCGCCCGCCCTCGAAACGCCCGCGCCTGCTGCCAGCCAGACATACAGTTACAGCAACATTGAAAACTGCGAATCTGCCAGTACTGCGTTGGCCGAGGAAGTGGCGTTGGCGATTGCCTACAACGGCATCAGCCAGGCCGTCATGCTGGTGACGCCGACCGATCTTGAAGACTTTATCGTCGGTTTCAGTTTGGGTAGCGGCATCATCGAAGACGTCAATGAAATCTATGACCTGCAACTCAGCGGCTCGGGGTCGGCGCAGTATGCGCAGGTGACCATCGCCAACCGTGCCTTTTGGAACCTCAAGCTGCAGCGTCGACAAATGGCGGGCACCAGCGGTTGCGGGCTCTGCGGCGTGGAAGCGGTCGAGCAAGCCTTACCAGATCTAAAGGTATTACCTGGCGCGCCACTGCCGCCCGCCGAATGGCTCGACGGCCTGCGCCAGCGCATCGGCGCGTTCCAGCCGCTGGGCCAGTACAGCGGCGCGGTGCACGCGGCGGTGTTCATGAACGACAAGGGTGAGTTGCTGCTCGGCCGTGAAGACATCGGCCGCCACAATGCCCTCGACAAGCTGATCGGCGGGCTGATCCGTCGCAACATCCCGCTCACGGGCGGCCTGGCGATTGTCACCAGCCGTTGCAGCCTCGAATTGATCCAGAAAGTTTTGCGCGCCGGCATCCAGACCCTGGTCAGCCTGTCGTCGCCCACGGGCCTTGCCGTGCAATGGGCTCGTCGCCACAACCTCAACCTCATCCATCTGCCACAAAAGAATGCGCCGCGGGTCTACAGCCCAGCTTTGGAGAATCAAGCGTGAGTCAACACCGTCAAGCCGACCAGACCCCCGTCCCTCGCTACAAGCCCTACAAAGGCCCGGCCGGTGGCTGGGGCGCACTGATCAGCGTCGCCCAAGCCTGGTTGACCAGCGACAACGCACTGAAAAACCTGCGCATGATGCTCAAGACCAACAAGAACGGCGGCTTCGATTGCCCCGGTTGCGCCTGGGGCGATTCGCTGGAAGGCGGTATCGTGGCGTTCTGCGAGAACGGCGCCAAAGCGGTGAACTGGGAAGCGACCAAGCGCCGCGTCGATGGCAAATTCTTCGCCAAACACAGCGTCACCTCGCTGCTGGAACAGAGCGACTACTGGCTCGAATACCAGGGCCGCCTGACCGAGCCGCTGAGCTACAACGCCGAAACCGATCGCTACCAGCCCATCAGTTGGGACGATGCGTTTGCCCTGATCGCCAAGCACCTGCGCGGTTTATCGAGCCCGGATCAAGCCGAGTTCTACACCTCGGGTCGTGCCAGCAACGAAGCGGCTTTCCTCTATCAGTTGTTCGTGCGCGCCTACGGCACCAACAACTTCCCCGACTGCTCGAACATGTGCCACGAAGCCAGCGGTGTCGCGTTGTCGCAGAGTGTTGGCGTCGGCAAAGGCACCGTGACCTTCGACGACTTCGAACACGCCGATGCGATTTTCGTCTGGGGCCAGAACCCGGGCACCAACCACCCCCGAATGCTCGAACCGCTGCGTGAAGCGGTCAAACGCGGCGCACAGGTGGTGTGTATCAACCCGCTCAAGGAACGGGGTCTGGAACGCTTCCAACACCCGCAACATCCGATCGAAATGCTCACCAATGGCGACAAACCGACCAACACCGCGTACTTCCGTCCGGCACTGGGCGGTGACATGGCGGTGCTGCGCGGCATGGCCAAATTCCTGCTGCAATGGGAACGCGATGCGCAGAAGGCTGGCACCGAGGCGGTGTTTGATCACGATTTCCTTAACGCACACAGCGTCAACGTCCTGGACTACCTGGCCGTCATCGACGACACCTCGTGGGAGCAGATCATCGAGCAGTCCGGCCTGACCCTAGTTGAGATCGAGCAAGCGGCGCGCATGTACGCCAAGGGCAAGAACGTCATCATGTGCTGGGCCATGGGCATTACTCAGCATCGCCACTCGGTGGCGACCATCCAGGAAATCGCCAACCTGCAACTGCTGCGCGGCAACATCGGTCGGCCAGGCGCTGGCCTGTGCCCGGTGCGTGGCCACAGTAACGTGCAGGGTGACCGGACCATGGGCATCAACGAACGCCCACCAGTGGCGTTCCTCGATGCGCTGGAGCGTCGCTTCCAGTTCAAGGTCCCCCGTGAAAACGGCCACAACGTGGTCGAGGCGATTCACGCCATGGCCGAAGGCCGGGCAAAAGTGTTTATCGCCCTGGGCGGCAACTTCGCCCAGGCCACCCCTGACAGCCCACGGACCTTCAAGGCCCTGAGCAATTGCGACCTGACCGTGCAGATCAGCACCAAGCTCAACCGCAGCCACCTGGCCCATGGTAAAGACGCGCTGATCCTGCCATGCCTCGGCCGGACCGATATCGACCGACAAGCTGAAGGTCCACAAGCGGTGACCGTCGAAGACTCATTCAGCATGGTCCATGCCTCCAACGGTCAGCTGGAGCCGCTGTCGAACCAGATGCGCTCGGAGCCGGCCATTCTTGCCGGCATCGCCGCTGCCACGCTGGGCAGCCACCCGGTGGACTGGAACTGGCTGGTGGCGGATTACAGACGCATCCGCGAGCTGATTGCCGACACCATTCCCAACTTCAAGGACTTCAACGAGAAGATCAAGAATCCTGGCGGTTTCTATCTGGGCAACAGTGCCGGTGCTCGCAAGTGGAACACCGCGTCGGGTCGGGCCAATTTCCGTCCGAACGTATTGCCCAAGGATCTGGTGCACGAGCGCACCCGCGCCACTGGCGTATTGCCAGACCTGATCCTGCAATCGATGCGCTCGCACGATCAGTACAACACCACGATTTATGGCCTCAACGATCGTTATCGCGGCGTGAAAGGTCAGCGTGATGTGTTGTTCGTGAACGAAGCCGACATCATTCGCCTGGGCTTCAAGCCAGGGCAGAAGGCTGACATCGTGTCGCTGTGGGATGATGGTGTCGAACGTCGGGTGAAAGGCTTCACACTGCTGGCGTTTGATATCCCGGCCGGACAATCGGCGGCGTACTATCCGGAGGTGAATCCGCTGGTGCCGCTGGAAAGCACCGGGGACGGCAGCCATACGCCAACGTCGAAGTTCGTGGCGATCCGCTTGGAAGCGGCGAGTGAGACCGGGTTGATCATGGCCAAATCGGCTTAACGCGGCGTTTTATATGGCCTCTTCGCGAGCGGGCTCGCTCCCACATTGAATCTTCTGTAGGCACAGGCATTTGTGCTCGCTCCGGCCCCACTGTGGGAGCGAGCCTGCTCGCGAAAGCGGTAAGATGTTCAACACGTTTTCCGAATCGAATACTTTCCTAACGCCCACAAAAAAGGCCGTTTTCTCACAAAAACGGCCTATCCGAAGTAGCTAAAGACCGGCGAAAAACACTTAAGTTCCGTCTAAAAAACAGCAACTTATAGAAATGTGCTCAAGTCGTGTTACTCGTCGGATTTCGATTGTCACGCCCATGACACGGCCTCAGGATCGCGACGTCATCCCCTTGAGGTTCCTCCTCCATGAAGTTCTCCTCGATTCTCTTGTTGTCCCTTGGCCTGGTCAGTGGCATTGCTTCTGCTGGCGGCACCACCGAAGCAGGTGTGGGTGGCGCATTGGGCGGGGTTCTAGGCTCGGTCGTCGGCCAGTCAATTGGCGGTAATACAGGTTCCACCATCGGCGCGGCCCTGGGCGGCGCGGGTGGTAGCGCAGTTGGCGCGGACAAACACAGCCGTGGCGAGGCCGCCATCGGTGGTGCGCTGGGCGCGGCAGGCGGTAACGTGGTCGGCCGTAGCATGGGCGGCACCACTGGCAGCCTGATCGGCTCCGCAGCAGGCGGCGGCGCCGGTGGCGCGCTGGGCAACTACATGGGCAACAAATACGATGATGACGACGATGATGATCGTCGCTCCTATCGTGACCGTGACCGTCGCTACTACCGTGACGGCCACCCGGGTCGCGGTCATGCCTATGGCCATCGCAAGCATCACAAGCACTACCGCCATCGTCACTGAGACCGGAACGGTTTCGCTGGCAGGCAAAAACAATCGCAGCCCAAGGGCTGCGATTGTTTTTGCCTGAACTAAATCGCCAGACGTTCCAGGGCGTTGCGCAATCCGGCCGGAATTGCCACTGGCTGGTTCAACGCCCGATCCACAAACACATGCACAAAGCGCCCCGCCGCGCAGGCCTCGTCCTCCCCCTGCTTGAACACCGCCAACTCATACTGCACCGAGCTGTTGCCCAGTTTGCCTACCCGTAGACCGATCTCGATACGATCAGGAAATGCGATGGAAGCAAAGTAATCGCACGCCGAACTCACTACGAAACCCACCACCTCACCATCGTGGATATCCAGGCCGCCGACTTCGATCAGGTAGGTGTTCACCGCTGTGTCGAAAAAGCTGTAGTAGGTAACGTTGTTCACGTGACCGTAGGCGTCGTTGTCATGCCAGCGGGTGGTGATGGGTTGGAAGTGCGGGTAGTCGGTGCGTTGGGGCATCGGGTTGGACATCAGTGTCGGTTCCTGAGGTTGAATGGCCAGTTTAAAGCGAACACCGCGTAATCGTTCTTCGCGAGCAGGCTCGCTCCCACATTTATCGCATTTCAATCAGACAGATAATGTTCAGCCCACGCCCGCACCTCGGCATAGGGATAATCTTCAAGCGCTGCATACCCGGAAATCGTTCGAACCTTGAGCTTGGTGAACAGCGGCATGCTGATCCCGCACAGAAACCGCGTCACGCGCTCGGCCGACGGCACGTCGCCGGTGTGCTGCCCATGCCTGTGGATAAAATCGCCGCACAAGGCCTCGAAATTTTTATCCGCAAGCGCCGGCAATGCCGGTGGCTCAGGCAGACGCGCCACCTGCCCATGACATACCGAACAATGCCCACACTGCCGAGGCGCATTTTCATCACCGAAATACTCGGCCAGGCGATAGCCCAGGCAATGGTCGGTGGCGAAGAGATCGAGCATGGCGTGGATTCGTGCGATTTCGGTTTGCTCATGCCGAGTGAAGTAAGCGTGCAGCTCTTCGCTCAATGCGGCGCTGTCAAAGTCCGATTGCAGCAAGCTGTAGACCTCGGTCATCTGCTTGCTTTCAAGCTCGACCCAACCCTTCTCCTGAAAGTAATCCAGCGCCTTGACCACCCTGTCCCGCTCAGCCTGATGCTGCTGGTACAACGCCTCGAAACTCACCGTGGCCCAGGTACGTGCACGGCTGGACGTCTGGATGATCGCCGCGACGAAATCCCTGCGCTCGCCTTCGAAACGGGCCAGCAGTTCCTCCGGTTCCAGCAAATATTTGAAGCGGTACTCGGCGTAGTACGCGTAACGCGGGGCGATGATTCCACGCAGCTCCAGCTGAACCAGCAGAGTCTTGAGCGGCAGCTGGCGAATGTTACTGTTGTCCGCCAGCGGCCCCAACAGTAACTCCCACTGCCCTTCAGGCACACATGCTTGTAACTCGTCGAGTACACGGCGTATGCCATCACCCTCAGGCGTATCGCCGTAGACGAAGTTCTCCAGCACGTTGAGGCTGTCACGATTGGCCAGTACCAGGCAGTCGGACGGTTGCCCGTCTCGCCCGGCACGACCAATTTCCTGGCTGTAGTTTTCGATGGATTTGGGCAGGTCGAAATGCACCACGTTGCGGATGTCGCTCTTGTCGATGCCCATGCCGAACGCGATGGTGGCAACGATGCAATTGGACTGCCCACCCATGAAGCGCTTCTGGATACCGTCGCGCTGATCGTTTGGCAAACCTGCGTGATAAGCCTCGGCCTGAATGCCGTTCCGACTGAGATGCTCGGCAATGTGCTCGGCGGTTTTTTGCAGGGTGACGTAAACGATGCTCGGCTGACCGGGACGCTCGCTCATCCACTCAACCAGGCGGCGGCGCTTGTCCTGCCCGCGCACGGGTTCTACCCATAGATTGAGGTTGGGCCGATAGAAGCCGGTGGTCACCACATCCTCGGGAGCGATGGCGAATTTGGCCTGCATGTCGGCGATCACCCTGGGCGTCGCAGTGGCCGTCAGCAGCAGGACTTGAGGGATGTTGAACTGACGTTGGTAGTCCGGGAGCTTGAGATAATCCGGACGGAAGTTGTGACCCCACTCCGAAATGCAATGCGCCTCGTCCACCACCAGCAGCGAGATTGGGACCTGCTGCAAAAAATGGCGGAAGCGCTCGTTCTTCAGGCGCTCCACGGAAATCATCAGGATCTTCAACTCACCAGACCTGGCGCGAGCCATGACATCGCTGGCGTCATCGCGGCTCTGCGCCGAATCGATACTGCCTGCAGCAATGCCACGGCGCTGCAGGAACGCCAACTGATCCTGCATCAACGCCAACAGGGGCGAGACCACCAGCGTCAGGTGCGGCAGCATGACCGCCGATAACTGATAGCACAGGGATTTACCGGAGCCGGTGGGAAAAATCGCCGCCGCCGAACGCCCGGCCAGTACCGCGCTGATCGTTGCTTCCTGACCGGGTCGAAACTGTGGATAACCGAAAACCTGTTCCAGGGTGTTGTGCATAAGCTGTCACTCCGTTGACCGCTGCGATGGACAAAGCCTAGCCGGCGATCGCAGCGAGTCGAGAAAAGGTCAGGGCAAAAAACGATACCGGATGATACAGCTTCAACCCACCCTGCTTGAGCCACAGATTGAAATACACGGAGCACTTTGCCACCTGACGACCACTGCCCATCCACAGGTAAGGTTCGCGACCAACAACGCAATTCTGCGCGAGACTTCATCGGCAAGCAGCCTGGAGAACGCAGACCTATTCGAAGGACCGAGCATGTTCCAACCCTGTATTTTTCCATTTGCCCTCGTACTGACCATGCCTCTGCTTCTCGGCGGATGCCTGACGATCCGCGAACAGCCCCCAATCGAGCCAGACCCATTCAATACGCCCGAGTATCAGGCTCAAAAAGGGCTGGCAGTCATCAAGGCATCACGACTCTATGCCCGCGGCGGTACTGGTCAGGGCGTGACTGTCGCGTTGATCGATTCCGGTCTGAACACCGACCTGCCGGAATTTGAAGGCAGGGTCTTTGACCCCGGATTCGACCATGTCGAGAACCGCCCCGGCACCCATGATCGAGTCGGTCACGGCACCCAAATGGCCGGTATCCTCGCCGCCAACAAAGATGAACAGGGCATGCATGGCATCGCGTTCAATGCTCAACTGATCCCTTACCGTTTCGGCGACGATAACGAACCGTTCTTTTTCGATGATGAAATCGCCCTGTCCTGGCAGGACGGATTCGACAAGGGCGCCCGCATCCTGAGTAACTCCTGGGCCAACGCCATTCCTGCCACCGAGATCACTGAAGCGCGCTACAACCAGGTCATGCCGAAATCACTGGTGACCGCCCGAAAACTGGTCAAGGACGGCGCTGTGATGGTCTTTCCAACCGGTAATGAACTCAAGCGCGAACCGCTGGCGGAGCCGGGCTTGCCTGTCGCCCTGCCTGAGCTGGAGAAAGGCTGGATCGCTGTCGTCGCACTGAAAAACGACGGCAGCGCCATCAACGCCAAATCCAATTATTGCGGCGTGGCGGCGGCGTGGTGCATTGCCGTTCCGGGCGGGGATTCGGGTGCTGGCCAAGGCCTTTTGACCACAGGAAAGGATGGCAAGCATGTGCAAACCGCAGGCACATCACCTGCTACGGCATTGGTCAGCGGAGCACTGGCTGCCCTGCAAAGCCGCTACCCTCACCTCAATGCACAACAGATTCGTGAGCATTTGTTGGCGACGACCAATCGCACTGGCATCTACGCCAATAGCGAGGCTTATGGCCGGGGGCTGATGGACCTGGATGCAGCATCGCGCACGCCACCCAAAGTCCAGGTTTACTAAACATGATCGCGGAGCCCGTCACGCACCCGTCGTACGGGCTCAAGCTTCAGCCTTACGAAAAACCTCACAGACTCTTAAGCGTCTCCTGCCGAGATTGGCCATGCAATGCCTGATAACGCCGTAGGCATTTTTACCAATAGCGGCTTCCTAACCAAAAACCATCTTCAGTGCGTAGGCTCCTTCCTCGATTGGCGATAAAAGCCCTACGAAAGCCGTCCCCTACCGCCGTCTTGTCCCTCGCTGATCGATCCTTCTATAGTTTCCAGCGCGGCAGAAAGCAGTGTCTCGGCCTGCCGGAACACTTGCCGATTTCGCACAGGACCACCTCGATGAACAACTCTGATCCAATGACCGACCGCTATCGCCCGCTCAAATCCAGCTACAGCGAAACCGCAGTGCTGGTCATCGACACAAATACCGACCCCTTGGAAATCCTCGACGCCGCCCGCCAACGCATCCGCGCCGCCAGCGACTTGCTCGAAACTTTGTACTGCCTGTGCTTCAACCAGGCCGACGCCAGCGACATCCCCAACATCGTCAGTGCGCTGTACCTGCTGACCCAGGACGGCAACGACCTGCTCGACATCGCCCGGCAGCGCTTGCCCAAAACCACTCGCTGACCACATTCCCCTTGTGGGAGCGAGCCTGCTCGCGAAAAACGATAACGCGGTCTATCTGAAGCCCATCGCGAAGAAGCAAAGTCTGTAGGGATCGCCCTATCAAAGCTTCGGCACGGTCCTACAAAACAAGACAACTTGTCGCCTATCGCAGCCTGGAGACCCACACCTATAGTCCGGACTGTCGCTGCAAAATCAGCGATTCAGGTTTGGTCACCTGAATATGAGAGAAAACTTGCGCATGCCCTTGTATGCTGCCGGCAGCTTTAGTGTCGGCACGCTTTATGGCGGCTGTGTTTGGGACGCTTCGGCGTACCCGGGTTATCTCTCCCTGGTTGACCAACCTGAACACAGTCCGCCACCCATCGTTTGGTCACGGTAGCGGTGGTTCTTCAGGTGCATAAAAGAGAAAATACAATGAACAAATGGAACCCGTTCACCAACGAACGTTACCTGCCACTCCAAACCAACCTCACCGACACTTCGCCCCTGATCATCGACACAGCAGCCAACCCCCAAGACATCCTCGAAGCCGCCCTCCAGCGCATCCGAGCCTCCAGCGACCTCCTCCAAACCTTGCACTGCCAAAGCTTCAAGGACGGTGACGTCGAAGACATTCCTCACATCACCCACGCGCTTTACCTCCTGACCCAGGACGGCTGCGACCTACTCAAGGTTGCACAGCAACGCATGCTCAACTGGAAAGCCCCTGCCTGACATTGATGGATGATCGTTCCCATTCTCGCTTGGGAACGATCAGGTAACGAGACCGGCCTCTGATAAACGCAACGTATCGAAAGCCTTTACCGAACACTGGAGATGATCATGAGCAAGTTTTTTGATGAGCTAATGGAAAGCGTGCAAGAGGTGGATGAGATTTTACGAGGCGAACGCCGGCCTTCCACTCATGACCGACGACCAACAAGCTCCACGCAAATCTCCTCTGGATACCCCACCATGAACCTCGCCCCAAACTTCCCCGATGACGCCACCATGCACCTGCTCATCCAGCTACTCCACGAAGAAATCGGCCTCCCCGAACGCAAAACCATCCACCTCACCACCTCGATCAATTTCGACCTCGGCTGCAACGGCGCCGACGCTCAACACTTGATCGAAACCCTGGAAGACCAATTCCACATCGATTTCGTGGATTACGACAGCTATCGCTACTTCCAACCCGAAGGCTACGATGTTCATCTAAAGCGTAAAGCCAAGGGTCGCGGCGACAAGGAACCATTTACCATCGGCATGCTCTACCAGGCTATCAAGGCCCAACGCTGGGACACTCGGGAGCTTGAAGATCTGTAACGTTTCCGACGCTTAACGATAAGGACATTGCGTGGACGTACTGATGGGGTTGTTGGCTGCCTTGCTTTGGGGCGGCACGGATTTTCTGGTGGGTTTGAACGCCCGCGCAGTCGGTGTCAAACGCGCGGTTTACTTCGGTCAGGCACTGGGCTTTACCATCATGAGCCTGCTGCTGATCGCCTTTCCCGTATTCATTCTGCGGTCCATGGCCGCGCCTCTCGAAACCTGGCTGTTCGGGGTTGTGGCCGCGGTGCTGACGGTGTCTGGCGCCCTTGCCTTGTCCAAGGCCTTTGCGCTCGGTAAAGCGTCCATTGTGGCGCCGCTGGTGACGTCCTACGGCGTTGTAACCACGTTGTTGTCCTGGGCCGGCGGAGAACAGATCAGCCTGCTCCAGTTGTTGTGTATCGGGCTGTGCGTGATCGGCGTGGTCCTCTCCAGCATTCACTCCGACCCGAAAGTGCCACACACCAGTCAAGCGAGCAGTTCCATTGCCTACGCGCTGTTGGCTGCAGTGTTTTACGGCACCAGTTTCTGGCTACAAGGCCGCTTCGTCCTGCCGATACTTGGGCCGGTGACGATGCTGTGGCTGGCCTACCTGGTGGGCCTGATTGTGCTGGTGGTGATCGTCCTCAGGATCGACGATGGCCTGAAAATCCCGCCGCTGAAAAACTGCCTGACCTTGACCGGCGCGAGCCTGATGAATCTCGGTGGCTTCTCGTCTTTTGCTTGGGGAGCTGTGGCCGGCTCGGTTTCGGTGGTGACGGTGATCAGCACGCTATCCGGCGGGATCGCGGCGATTCTGGGGTATGTGTTTTTCAAGGAGCGGTTGGGGAAGGTGCATGTGCTGGGGGTTGTGTTGGTATTGGTCGGGGCGTTTGTGTTGCACCTCAAAACCTGAAACGTCGCGCACAAAAAAACCGCCCCGAAGGGCGGCTTTTTCATTGCTTCATACCAACACTTACAACTTCGGACCAGCAGCCTTGATCGCGTCGCTCACTTCGAACTTCTTGAAGTTCTCGATGAACAGGCCGGCCAGTGCTTTGGCGGCTTCGTCGTAGGCGGCTTTGTCGGCCCAGGTGTTGCGTGGGTTCAACAGGCCAGTCTCAACGCCCGGTACGGCCAGTGGCACGTCGAGGTTGATGGTGTCCAGGTGCTCGGTCTCGGTACCGATCAGCGCGCCGCTCTGGATCGCTGCGATCACGGCACGCGTAGTCGGGATGTTGAAGCGTTTGCCGACACCGTAGCCACCGCCGGTCCAGCCGGTGTTGACCAGGTAAACCTTGGAGCCGAAGCCACGGATGCGCTTGATCAGCAGCTCTGCGTATTCGCCAGCCGGACGCGGGAAGAACGGTGCGCCGAAGCAGGTGGAGAAGGTCGACTTGATGCCGCTTCCCGAACCCATTTCAGTCGAGCCCACCAGAGCGGTGTAGCCGGACAGGAAGTGGTAGGCCGCTTGTTCTTCGTTGAGGATCGACACTGGCGGCAGCACGCCGGTCAGGTCGCAAGTCAGGAAGATCACGGCGTTCGGCTCGCCACCGAGGTTTTTCTCGGAGCGCTTGGCAACGTGCTCCAGCGGGTAGGCGGCACGGCTGTTCTGGGTCAGGCTGACATCAGCGTAGTCGGCGTGCTTGGCGTCATCGATAACGACGTTTTCCAGGACTGCGCCGTGCTTGATGGCTTTCCAGATGACCGGCTCGTTCTTCTCGGACAAGTCGATGCACTTGGCGTAGCAGCCGCCTTCGATGTTGAAGACAACGCCTTCGCCCCAGCCGTGTTCGTCGTCACCGATCAGGTAACGGCTTTCGTCGGCGGACAGGGTGGTCTTGCCGGTGCCGGACAGACCGAAGAACAGGGTCACGTCGCCTTCTTCGCCGATGTTGGCAGCGCAATGCATTGGCAGCACGTCGGCAGCCGGCAGCAGGAAGTTCTGCACCGAGAACATGGCTTTTTTCATTTCACCGGCGTAACGCATGCCGGCGATCAGCACTTTCTTCTGAGCGAAGTTGATGATCACGCAACCATCGGAGTTGGTACCGTCACGCTCAGGTACGCACTCGAAGTTGGCAACGTTGAGGACCTGCCACTCTTCACGGCCAGCCGGATTGTACTGGGCCGGGTTGATGAACAGGCAACGGCCGAACAGGTTCTGCCAGGCGGTCTGGGTGGTCATCTTCACAGCCAGGTAGTGCTCGGAAGCCGAACCTACGTGGACATGGGAAACGAAATGCTCTTGCGCGTTGTTGAAGGCCTCGACGCGAGCCCACAGGGCATCGAACTTGTCGGCCGGGAACTTGCGGTTGATCGGGCCCCAGGCGATGGCAGCCTGGGTGGTCGGCTCATCAACGATGAAACGATCGACTGGCGAACGGCCGGTACGGTGACCGGTGCGAACAACCAGTGCGCCGGTATCGGCAAGCTCGCCTTCACCGCGGTTCAGGGCTTCTTTAACCAGATCATCAACACTCAGATCGGTGTACACGGCGTTATTGGCTTGCGTCATGAGGTTCCCCGTCGGCCAGTGGCCGAGTGCTCCAAACGTTTTGTAGTAGAAAGTCGTGCACTACTACCGCGAAAAAAGTGGGCCGGATTATGCCAGAAAAGCCCAAAAAAAGTAGGGTCCTCCCGTCGTAACGGCGTTATTCCGGCACAAACCAGTGAATTTACCTGCGCTGAATCGTTTTAGTGACGGGTATCTGACGGTGAGTCGACACCCGCGCCGGCGAACAATTGAGTGACATCGGCGGCATCAAACAGGTATTGCTGGTTGCAGAACTGGCAGTCAATTTCGATATTGCCACCGTGTTCAACCACCAGTTTTTGCGCGTCTTCCATACCCAGACTGACCAGCGCATTGGCTGAACGTTCGCGCGAGCAGCTGCAGCGGAAACGCAGTTTTTGTACATCGAACAGTCGCACTTGTTCTTCGTGGTAGAGACGATGAAGCACGGTTTCGTTGTCCAGGCCCAACAGCTCATCGGCGGTCAAGGTGGTAGCCAGAGCGGTGAGGTGCTGCCAGCTGGCGGCGCGCTCTTCTTCGTCTTTCAAGCGATCGGCGGGAAGCTGCTGCAGCAACAGGCCACGGGCGCGACGGCCATCGGCGCAGAGCTTGATGCGCGTACCGATCTGCTGCGACATGACGAAATAGTTGGTGAAACAATCGGACAACGTTTCACCGTCAAGATCGACCACGCCCTGATAACGCTGGCCCTGCTTAGGGTCGATGGTCAGTGTCAGCGAGCCATCCGGCATCAAGTCGGCCAAGGTGGCGTCGGGGGCAATCCGGTCCGCCTCGTAACGGGCCAGGCCACGGATGTCGCGCTCGCTGGAACACTCGATCATCAGCAACGGGATCGGGCCTTCGGAACGGGCCTGAAGGATGAGCAACCCGTCGAACTTCAAGGTGCCGACCAGCAGCGCCGCCGCCGCCATCAGCTCGCCGAGCAGTTGTGCGACCGGCTCCGGATAGGCGTGTTTGGCGAGGACTTCAGCGTAGCTGAGCTCCAGCGAAACCATCTCGCCGCGGGTGTCGCTGTCATCGAAGATGAAGCGTTGGGTGAAGTCGTTATCCGGTAGGTCGGTCATAAGTCTGGGTATCTGAAGTGGAGACAAAAGTGGTTACAGAATTCGAATTTACGCCTTGGCCATAGCGCCCTGCTGTCTGGTTATGGCTTACAGGTCGGCAGCTGCGTGCGCTTTACGACGAATGGCGCTGCCAATGGCTCATGTAGGGTAGGCGAATTACCCCATATGGCTACGCGCAAGCACAATTACAAGTCTTTGCCTGTTTGACTGATCGACGGACCCGATCATTCATTCGTTGCTGCTGCCATGAAACTTGAACAGATCCCGCCGTTGTTTTTTGCTCGGCTTGCCATCGGTACTCACACCCAGGGCACCTGCCTTGCGCTGGGCCGTGGCATTTTCGCGCTTGGCGATGCTGGCTTCGGTTTCGGCGTACAGCGTCTGCGCTTCCGGGGCGCCACGGCGCACGATCGACAGCGCCTGAACCACCACCGTGCGCTCATCGAAGCCGGTGCGAATCACGAACTCATCGCCGATGCGTGGCTCCTTGCCCGGCTTGCAGCGCTCTCCACGGCAGTGCACCTTACCGCTTTCGATCGCTGCTTTGGCCAAAGCGCGGGTCTTGTAAAAACGCGCGGCCCACAACCATTTATCGAGACGGACTTTGTCGTCCTCTTCGTTTTTTTGTGCCATGGGATTTCCTCGTTCTGAAATATTGGTGAACTGTACTACCGTTCTCTCGTACCAAGAATTACGTCGCCCCGGATTACAATGCTGACATTCCATAACCTCATTGCGAAGCTGGAAATCCCGGTCGTCGATATCTGTCGCCTTTTAACCATTATTCTGCGTGAATACCGCGAATTCGGCCGCCTGCGGCCACCGTGGTTTCTACCGGTTGAGCAATTTTGAAGACATTTGATCATTTGACCGTCGTCGGTCTGCGCGAGTGGGTGGCGCTTCCTGATCTGGGAGTTGCCGGCCTTCGGGCAAAAATCGACACCGGCGCGAGTACCTCCAGCCTGCATGCTACCGACATCGAGACATTCGACCGCGACGGCGAGCAATGGGTGCGCTTCACGGCGCACCTGGGCACGGTGGTGCAGTTGCGTCACCGGCGCTGTGAAGCACCGCTGGTGACGATGAAAACCATTAAAAGCTCCAACGGTCACGCGCAGGTGCGATACGTGATCAGCACCACCCTGGCCCTCGGTGATCGGGTCTGGCGGGTCCAGTTCACGCTGGCCTGCCGCAAGTCCATGCGTTATCGCCTGCTACTCGGTTCCAAAGCCCTGATCGACGGCCAGTTGGTGGTCAATCCGGGCATCAAGTATGTACAAGACAAGCCGGTGTTCCCGGTATCTACCCTCTCCACAGGTGTTGCATGAAGATCGCTGTGCTGTCGCGGAACCCGCGTCTGTATTCCACCCGTCGCCTGGTCGAAGCCGGTACCGAACGCGGCCATGAAATGGTGGTGGTCGATACCCTGCGCGCCTACATGAACATCGCCAGCCACAAGCCGCAGATCCATTACCGCGGCAAACCGCTGGAAGGTTTTGACGCAGTGATCCCGCGAATCGGTGCGTCGGTCACGTTTTATGGCTGTGCAGTATTACGGCAGTTCGAAATGATGGGGGTTTTTCCACTCAACGAATCCGTAGCCATCGCCCGCTCCCGGGACAAACTACGTTCGCTGCAATTGCTGTCACGTCGCGGAATCGGTTTGCCGGTCACCGGGTTTGCCCACTCGCCGGACGACATTCCCGACCTGATCGAAATGGTCAACGGCGCGCCGTTGGTGATCAAAGTGCTGGAAGGCACTCAGGGTATCGGCGTGGTGCTGTGCGAAACCGCCACGGCGGCTGAGTCGGTGATTGAGGCGTTCATGGGCCTCAAGCAAAACATCATGGTTCAGGAGTACATCAAAGAAGCCGGCGGTGCCGACATTCGCTGCTTCGTGGTGGGCGACAAGGTGATTGCGGCGATGAAGCGCCAGGCCAAACCCGGTGAGTTTCGCTCCAACCTGCATCGCGGCGGCAGCGCCAGCCTGATCAAGATCACGCCGGAGGAACGCATGACTGCATTGCGCGCAGCGAAGGTCATGGGACTGGCGGTCGCGGGTGTGGATATCCTGCGTTCCAACCACGGGCCGCTGGTGATGGAGGTGAACTCATCGCCGGGACTGGAAGGGATCGAGACCACCACTGGGAAGAACGTGGCGGGGATCATCATTGAACATCTGGAAAAGAATGGCGGGCCGAATATGACGCGGACCAAGGGTAAGGGCTAAAAGCAGCCACAAGCTGCAAGCTTTAAGTGGCAAGTGAAAAGCCGCTTTTTCTTGCAGCTTGAAGCTTGGCGCTCGAAGCTGCTTTTAGACCGCATCCCGCGGCAACAACAACCCCAACGGCAAGCGCACCCGCGCTTCCAGCCCACCGCCGGTACGGTTGCGCAGTTCAACATTCCCGCCATGCATCGAAGCAATCCGCTTCACGATCGCCAACCCCAACCCGGTGCCCTTCCCGCCCCGGGCCCGATCACCCCGTGTGAACGGGTTGAAGATCGCTTCCAGTTCCGATGGATCGATCCCGGCACCACGGTCCATGACGCTCAGCACCACGTACGGCGCACTGGTATCCCCCGACACGTACGCCGCCACTTCAACCCCGCTGCCCGCGTGATGCAGGGCGTTACCGATCAGGTTGTTCAATAGACGTTTCATTGACACCCGACGCAATGGAAACGGCTGGATCGGCTCCAGGCGCAAGCGCACTTTCTCTTCGTTCTGGTTGTACGGTGCGGCGACTTCGCGGACCAGATCGCTCAGGTCCACCTCCTCCACCGATTCGTCGCGACCGTCGCGGATGAACGCGAGAAACTGGTCGAGAATCGCATCCATGTCTTCGATGTCGCGGACCATGTCATCCGTGAGGTCGCTTCGGTCGCCCATCAGCTCCAGGGACAACCGCAAGCGGGTCAGCGGTGTGCGCAAGTCATGGGACACCCCGGCCAGCATCAGCTCACGCTCGCGACCGGCCTGCTCGACGTCTTCGGCCATCTGGTTGAAGGCGCGATAAACCTCGGTCATTTCACTCGGCGTATCGCTGATTGGAAGTCGCACGCTGCGACCCTGGCCGAGTTGGCGCGCAGCGTAGACCAGACGTTTCAGGGGTTGGTTGAGCTGACTGACGAAAATCCACGCCGATGCAGTGGACAGCAAGCCAATGGCCAGGAACCATCCGAGCACATTCCAGATTTTCTGACCGCGCAACGGATGCGGATACAGCGGCACTTTCAGCCAGCCGTCGCCCAGGCTTGGCGCTCGAACCCATAATGCCGGTGGCGAGTGCATGCGCAATCGCACCTCGGTATCGGCACCCAGTTCAGCCTGCATCTGCCGCTGATAGATTTCGCTGTAAGGCCAGTGTTGTTCACCTTCCGGCACGCCGGCACCCACCACCCGGATCAGGGTCGCGGCTTCGGCTATCTTGTCGCGGTTGTTTTCATCGGCCGCCCAATAGGCACGCAGCGTCAGGGCGACACCGTGGCTGTATTGGCGGTCCACCAGCACGTCCTCGTTCATCAACAGGTAAACCAGGGTCAGTGCCTTGGAAAACAGAACGACGATCAGCACCAGCCAAAGGGTGCGGGAGAAGAAACTCTGGGGGAACCAAACCGGGGTTTTCATGGTAAGCGCTACACACTTGCAGGAACGAGCGATGCTCGCATATTGCGGGTCGCAAGTCTGCGGGTAAGGTCAGCTGACCGTCACCCGCACGACCCGCTCCTACAAATCGCCGATCACTTGGTGGCGGCGCCATCCGGAACGAACACGTAACCCACGCCCCAGACAGTCTGGATGTAGCGCGGCTTGGACGGATCGGGCTCGATCATCCGGCGCAGACGGGAAATCTGCACGTCGATGGAACGCTCCAGCGCATCCCATTCGCGGCCACGGGCCAGGTTCATCAGCTTGTCGCGGGTCAGTGGCTGACGGGCGTTCATCACCAGCGCCTTGAGTACCGCGAACTCACCGGTGGTAAGCATGTGCACTTCTTCACCGCGCTTGAGTTCGCGGGTGGCCAGGGACAATTCGTAGTCACCGAAGGTTACGCTTTCGTCCTCGCTGCCCGGCGCGCCCGGCACCGGTGCGGATTGACGACGCAGGACGGCCTTGACGCGCGCCATCAGTTCGTCCGGGTTGAACGGCTTGGCCAGGTAATCGTCGGCGCCCAGTTCAAGGCCCTTGATACGGCTCAGCTCGTCGCCCTTGGCGGTCAGCATGATGATTGGAATCTGATTGTTCGCGCCGCGCAGGCGGCGGCAGGCGGTCAGGCCGTCTTCACCGGGCAGCATCAGGTCGAGGACGACCAGGTTGAACACTTCGCGTGCCAGCAGGCGGTCCATTTGCTCGGTGTTCGGTACGGCGCGGGCGCGATAGCCCTTGCTGACGAAAAAACGCTCCAGCAGGCTGCTGAGCCCCGGATCGTCGTCAACAATAAGAATTTTTTCGCCTTCAGCAATGTTTGCAGTGCTGCTCATTGGATGCTCCTTTGATCTCGGCGCGCATTATGGCGTAGCTGCCGTTATACGCACCGTGTGCATTGTTAGCAGATTTTTCCTTCACCGCCAGGAATCCAGGCATTTTGCCTACAGACTGCGATACCCCCCGAAGGGCAGAACGCTGGTTATAATGCGCGGCCTTTTGTGTCAGGCAACGTCTGATCGTTACGCCGGGTGGCCGCTTTTTATTTTCATGGCGCCGGCAGTAATTGTTCGATTTCACGGGTCAACGGGATACCTTTTGATCCAGGCAGCGGCGCAGGCCAGGCCGCTCAACCAGACTCGCCGGGCCGTTATCCCTGCGCCTGCGAGCCTGCTTTCACAATTTGTCAGGTGGTTTTATGGACAGCATCAACAGCCGCATCGCCGAGGAACTCGGCGTACGCCCACAACAGGTCGAAGCGGCCGTCGCGCTACTCGATGAAGGCTCTACCGTTCCCTTCATCGCCCGTTACCGGAAAGAAGTGACCGGCAGCCTCGATGACACCCAGCTGCGTCATCTGGAAGAACGTCTGCGCTACCTGCGAGAACTCGACGAACGGCGCATCAGCATCCTGGCCAGCATCCAGGAGCAAGGCAAGCTGACCCCGCAACTCGAACGCGACATCAAGCTCGCCGACACCAAGACCCGCCTCGAGGACTTGTACCTGCCGTACAAGCAGAAGCGCCGCACCAAGGGCCAGATCGCCCTGGAAGCCGGCCTCGGCGACTTGGCCGACGGTCTGTTCAACGACCCGAGCCTGACGCCGGAAGTCGAAGCCGCACGCTTCGTCGACACCGAAAAAGGCGTGGCCGATGTGAAGGCAGCCCTCGAAGGGGCCAAGTACATCCTGATGGAGCGCTTCGCCGAAGACGCGGGCCTGCTGGACAAGCTGCGCAACTATCTCAAGCAGGAAGCCACTCTCAGTGCACGCGTGATTGCCGGCAAGGAAGAGGAAGGCGCCAAGTTCCGCGATTACTTCGAACACGACGAACCGCTCAAAAGCATGCCATCGCACCGCGCCCTGGCGATTTTCCGTGGCCGCAACGAAGGCATTCTCAGTTCCGCACTGAAAGTCGGTGATGAACTTCCAGGCACCATGCACCCGTGCGAAGGCATGATCGGCCAGCAATTCGGTATCCAGAACCAGAACCGCCCGGCCGATAAATGGTTGGGCGAAGTGGTGCGCTGGACCTGGAAGGTCAAGCTCTACACCCACTTGGAAACCGACCTGCTGGGCGAGCTGCGCGATGGCGCGGAGACCGAAGCGATCAACGTTTTTGCCCACAACCTGCACGACTTGCTGCTGTCGGCCCCGGCCGGCCCGCGCGCCACCCTGGGCCTCGACCCGGGCCTGCGCACCGGCTGCAAGGTCGCCGTGGTCGATTCCACCGGCAAACTGCTGGATCACGCCACGGTTTACCCGCACGTACCGCACAACAAGTGGGACCAGACCATCGCGATTCTCGCGGCCCTGTGCGCCAAGCATTCGGTGGACCTGATCGCCATCGGCAACGGCACCGCCAGCCGCGAAACCGACAAGCTGGCCGCCGAACTGATCAAAAAATACCCAGCCATGAAGATGACCAAAGTCATGGTTTCCGAAGCCGGTGCATCGGTTTATTCGGCGTCGGAACTGGCCTCGAAGGAATTCCCGGACCTCGACGTGTCGATCCGCGGCGCCGTGTCCATTGCCCGTCGCCTGCAGGATCCACTGGCCGAGCTGGTGAAAATCGATCCGAAATCCATCGGTGTCGGCCAGTACCAACACGACGTGTCGCAGCTGAAACTGGCGCGCGGCCTGGATGCAGTGGTCGAAGACTGTGTGAACGCCGTCGGCGTGGACGTGAACACCGCCTCGGTGGCGCTGCTGGCACGGATTTCCGGCCTCAACGCGACCCTTGCGCAGAACATCGTCAGCCACCGCGACGAGCATGGCGCGTTCAAAACCCGCGCAGCGTTGAAGAAAGTGGCGCGTCTGGGCGAGAAAACCTTCGAACAGGCGGCTGGCTTCCTGCGCGTCATGAACGGCGAAAACCCGCTGGATTCGTCCGCCGTGCACCCGGAAGCCTACCCGCTGGTGCAGCGCATCGCCGCTGAAACCGACCGCGACATCCGCTCGCTGATCGGCGATGCCGCGTTCCTCAAGCGCCTGGACCCGAAAAAATACACCGACGAGACCTTCGGCCTGCCGACCGTCACCGACATCCTGCAAGAACTGGAAAAGCCAGGTCGCGATCCGCGTCCGGAGTTCAAGACCGCCGAGTTCCAGGAAGGCGTCGAAGATCTCAAGGACCTGGAACTGGGCATGATTCTCGAAGGCGTGGTGACCAACGTGACCAACTTCGGCGCATTCGTCGACATCGGCGTGCATCAGGACGGTTTGGTGCACATCTCTGCACTTTCGGAGAAGTTCATCAAGGATCCGCGTGAAGCGGTCAAGGCCGGCGACGTGGTGAAAGTGAAGGTCATGGAAGTCGACATCCCGCGTAAGCGCGTGGGCCTGTCGATGCGCATGAGCGACACCCCGGGCGAGAAAATCGACGGTGCCCGTGGCGCGCGTCCTGGCTCGGCGCCACGCCAATCCCAGAACAGCGCACCACGCAAGGAAACCCCGGCGGCGGCCCCGGCCAACAACGCCATGGCTTCGCTGTTCGCCAACGCCAAGCAGTTGAAGAAACGCTGATGGACATCCCGGCCGGGCTGACCGAAAGCGCGTTTTTCAGGCTGCTGGGCTGTCGTCTGCACAGCCTGGAAACCGGGGTGGCGCAAGTCGCCCTGGGGCTTGAACCGCAGTTGCGCAATCGTGGCGGCAAGCTGCACGGTGGGGCCCTGTTCAGTCTGGTAGACATTGCCATGGGGCTGGCCTGCTCCAGCACCCACGGCTTTGACCAGCAGAGCGCGACCATCGAGTGCAAGATCAACTACATCCGCGCCGTCGCCGACGGCGAGGTGATGTGCACGGCGCGGGTGATCCACCCGGGCCGCCGCACGCTGGTGGTCGAAGCCGACGTGATGCAAGGCGACAAACTGGTCGCAAAAGCACAAGGCACGTTCGCTGTCCTGTAGCTAGCCGTCATCGATTTGAGGTAATTTCGGCGCTGTGACCGCAGCGCCGAAGTTTTCTGTGGGAATTGCGGCGACCAGTCCAAAAACCAGGCGAAAACGCCAGTTTCAACTTCACCCTTGTAGACCGTCTTGCCCACCCCCATATTGGGGCGACTGACGCGTGAAGGAATCCAACTTGAGCGAACTTCTCAACCGCCGCCTGGCCCTGCTCGGCGAGCGCGCTAACCTCTCTCTGCTCGAACAGTGCCTTCACGGCATCGAACGTGAATGCCTGCGCGTGACCGGCGAAGGTCGCCTGGCGCAAACGCCGCACCCGGAAGCCTTGGGTTCCGCGCTGACCAATGAACAGATCACCACCGACTATTCCGAGTCGCTGCTGGAGTTCATCACCCCGGCCCTGCCCGATCCTGCCGATACGCTGGCGAGCCTGGACAGCATTCACCGTTTTGCCTACAGCAAGCTCGGCAACGAGTACCTGTGGAGTCCATCGATGCCGTGCCCGTTGCCGGCCGAGGAAGATATCCCGATCGCCTATTACGGCACGTCCAACATCGGTCAGCTCAAGTACGTGTACCGCAAGGGCCTGGCCCTGCGCTACGGCAAGACCATGCAGTGCATCGCGGGGATCCATTACAACTTTTCCCTGCCGGAAGAACTCTGGCCGCTGCTCAAGGCGGCTGAGGGTGTTGTCGGCACCGACCGCGATTTCCAGTCGTCGTCCTACATCGCCCTGATCCGCAACTTCCGCCGCTACAGCTGGCTGCTGATGTACCTGTTCGGTGCATCGCCGGCCCTGGACGCCGGTTTCCTGCGTGGTCGTTCGCACCAGTTGGAACAGCTGGATCCAGACACCCTGTATCTGCCGTACGCCACCAGCCTGCGCATGAGTGACCTGGGTTACCAGAGCAACGCCCAGGCCGGCCTGACCCCGTGCTACAACGACCTGGTCAGCTACACCGACAGCTTGCGCAAAGCGGTGGCCACGCCCTATGCACCGTATGTCGAAGTCGGCACGCACAAGGACGGAGAGTGGGTTCAGCTCAACACCAACATCCTGCAGATCGAAAACGAGTACTACTCCAACATCCGTCCGAAACGCGTGACCTATTCCGGCGAGCGGCCGATCCAGGCGCTGATGGCCCGCGGCATCCAGTACGTCGAAGTACGTTGCCTGGACATCAACCCGTTCCTGCCGATGGGCATCGACATCACCGAATCACGTTTCCTCGACGCCTTCCTGTTGTACTGCGCCCTGAACGACAGCCCGCTGCTGACCAGCACCAGCTGTGGCAACGCGACGTCGAACTTCCTCAGTGTGGTCAAGGAAGGCCGGCGTCCGGGCCTGCAACTGCAACGCGACGGCCACCCGGTGGACATGAAAGAGTGGGCCGGCCAATTGCTGGAAAACATCGCGCCGCTGGCCGCCCTGCTCGATCAGAGCCATGGTGGCGATGCCCACAGCAAGGCGCTGGATGCCCAGTTGGCCAAGGTCCAGGACCCGTCCCTGACGCCATCGGCCCAGGTGCTGGCGGCGATGACCGAACACAAGGAAAGCTTTGCCCAGTTCTCGTTGCGCCAAAGCCAGGCCCATGCGGAGTTTTTCCGTAGCGAACCACTGTCCAGCGAAGACCAGGCGAAGTTTGAAGAGCGCGCACGTTCGTCGCTGGCTGAGCAGGTTGAGCTGGAGCAGAACGAGGTTGGCGATTTCGATGTGTTTGTCGGGTCGTATCAGGCGAGCATTCTGGCGATCAGTAACTGACTGCGCTCGTTTGTGGCGAGGGAGTTCCCTCGCCACAAAAGCGATCCCCGACTAATCTCCCTTAGAATTTTCCGCTCATAAGCTCATTCGAAAAAGTTATTTATTTTCGAATTCTTATATCATTTAGTCTCCTTTTCACACCGACTCGCGGTCGCCTGACAAGGAGCTTTCCCATGAAACTGACTTTCCCTCTTCGCTTGCTGGCGGCCGCTTCTCTGGCGGCAGCGAGCGTGTTTGCCCAGGCGGCTGACGTCACCGTCGCCTACCAGACCACCGTTGACCCGGCGAAAGTCGCCCAGGCCGACGGTGCCTACGAAAAAGCCACCGAGGCCGACATCAGCTGGCGCAAATTCGATAACGGTGCCGACATCATCGCCGCCATCGCCTCCGGCGACGTGCAGATCGGCTACCTCGGTTCCAGCCCGCTGACCGCAGCCATCACCCGCAAAGTCCCGGTGGAAACCTTCCTCATCGCCACCCAGATCGGCGCCGCCGAAGCCCTGGTGGCCCGCGACGGTTCCGGGATCAAGACCCCACAAGACCTGATCGGCAAGAAAATCGCCGTGCCATTCGTTTCCACCGGCCATTACAGCCTGCTGGCCGCACTGAAGCACTGGAACATCGACCCGTCGAAAGTCACCGTCCTCAACCTTGCCCCGCCGGCCATCATCGCGGCATGGAAACGCGGCGATATCGACGCCACCTACGTATGGGACCCAGCCCTCGGTGTAGCAAAAGAAAACGGTAAAGTGCTGATCACCTCCGGCGAGCTGGCCAAGTTCGGCGCACCCACCTTCGATGCCTGGATCGTGCGCAAGGACTTCGCCGAGAAGCACCCGGAAATCGTCACTGCCTTTGCCAAGGTGACCCTGGATGCCTACGCCGATTACCGCAAGGACCCGCAAGCCTGGCTCGCCAACCAAAGCAACGTCGACAAGCTGGTGAAACTCTCCGGCGCCAAGGCCAGCGACATACCACTGCTGTTGCAAGGCAACGTCTACCCGCTGGCGGCTGATCAGGTGACCAGCCTCGGCGCACCGACCACCAAAGCCATTACCGACACGGCCGTGTTCCTCAAGGAGCAGGGCAAGGTCGAGGCGGTACTGCCGGACTACGCGCCATACGTCAGCGCCAAGTTCATCACCAACTGATCGGGAGTTAACAGCGATGGCCTTGCTACAGCTGGAGCGCATCAGCGCACAGTACCCAGGCAGCCCTACACCTGTGCTGGCGGATATTTCCCTGACCCTGGGGCCCCAGCAGTTGCTGGTCGCCCTCGGCCCGTCCGGCAGTGGCAAGACATCGCTGTTGAACCTGATTGCCGGTTTCGTTGAACCCAGCGCCGGGCGTATCACCCTCGATGGCGTGCCGGTCAAAGGCCCGAGCGCCGAACGCGGCGTGGTGTTTCAGGACGACGCCCTGCTGCCCTGGCAGGACGTGCTGGCCAACGTGGGTTTCGGCCTGGAACTGGCCGGCATTGCGCGGACAACACGTGAACAGCGCGCCCGGGAAATGCTCGCCCTGGTGGACCTTTCCGGTTTTGAAAATCGCCGCATCTGGCAGCTCTCGGGCGGCCAGAAACAGCGCGTCGGCCTGGCTCGCGCCCTTGCCGCCGACCCGCGCGTGTTGCTGATGGACGAGCCCTTCGGCGCCCTCGACGCCTTTACCCGCGAACAGATGCAGGAACTGCTGTTGCAAGTCTGGCGCCGCACTGCAAAACCCGTATTCCTGATTACCCACGACATTGAAGAAGCAGTGTTCCTCGCCACCGACCTGATTTTACTGGCACCCAATCCCGGGCAAATCGTCGAGCGCCTGAGCCTGGATTTCGGTCAGCGTTACGCCGCCGGTGAATCGGCCCGCTCGATCAAATCCGACCCGCGCTTTATCGAAACCCGCGAACACGTACTCGCCAAAGTGTTCTCCCAACGCAGTGCCACCCAGCGTCAGGAGCACGCATGAGCAGCTACGAAATTCCCGCCGCTGCGGTAAAAACCGGGGCCACCGTGATTGCGCTCCGTCGCAGTTTGAGCACTCGCTGGATCAGCCTGCTGACGCTGGTGGTGCTCATTGTCATCTGGTGGGCCGTAACGGCGAGCGGTTTGATCGAACCGTTGTTCCTGCCGCCACCGTCCGCCGTGCTGCAAAAAGGCTGGCTGCTGGCAACCAGCGGATACATGGATTCAACCCTGTGGCAGCATTTGGGCGCGAGCCTTGGCCGCATTGGGCTGGGCCTCGGTTTTGCGGTACTGACTGCCGTGCCGGTCGGAATTGCCATCGGTGCCAACCGTATCGCCCGTGGCGTACTGGATCCGCTGATCGAGTTCTACCGCCCTATTCCGCCGTTGGCGTATCTGCCGCTGATCGTGATCTGGTGCGGCATCGGCGAACTGTCGAAAGTCCTGCTGATCTACCTGGCGATTTTCGCGCCGATCGCCATCGCGACCGCCACCGGCGTACGCACCGTCGACCCGGCCAAGTTGCGCGCCGCGCAGTCGTTGGGCGCAACACGGTCGCAGCTGATTCGCCATGTGGTTTTGCCGAGTGCGCTACCGGACATTTTGACCGGGGTGCGAATCGGCTTGGGCGTGGGCTGGTCGACGCTGGTCGCCGCCGAACTGATCGCTGCCACCAGCGGCTTGGGCTTTATGGTGCAGTCGGCCGCGCAGTTCCTGGTCACCGATGTGGTGGTGCTGGGGATTCTGGTGATCGCGCTGATCGCCTTCGCCATGGAAATGGGTTTGCGCGCCCTGCAACGCAAACTCGTGCCGTGGCATGGCCAGGCCCACTGATTTTCTTTCCTGCTCCCACAAAAGCTCGATACCTGATTTGAAGAGAAAGACCATGAGTAATCTGACCATCGTCCCCTTAAGCTACGCCCTCGGCGCGCAAATCAGCGGCGTCGATATCAGCCAGCCGTTGAACCTGGAACAGCGCGACACCATCGAGCAAGCGCTGCTCAAGCATCAGGTGCTGTTCTTCCGCGACCAGCCCATCACGCCGCAGCAACAAGCACGTTTCGCCGCCAATTTCGGCGACCTGCACATTCACCCGATCTACCCGAACGTACCGGAGCAACCGGAGGTGCTGATCCTCGACACCGCCGTGACCGACGTGCGCGACAACGCGATCTGGCACACCGACGTGACCTTCCTGCCGACCCCGGCCATGGGCGCGGTACTCAGTGCCAAGCTGCTGCCGGCGTTTGGCGGCGATACCCTGTGGGCCAGCGGCATCGCTGCCTACGAAGCCTTGTCGGCGCCGATGAAAACCCTGCTCGCAGGGCTGACCGCCACCCACGATTTCACCCGTTCGTTTCCGCTGGAGCGCTACGGCAACACCCCTGAGGCGCTGGCCCAATGGGAAGAAGCACGGCGCAAGAATCCGCCGCTGTCGCACCCGGTGATCCGCACACATCCGGTGAGCGGGCGCCGCTCGCTGTTCATCAATGAAGGCTTCACCTCGAAGATCAACGAATTGTCGGAAACCGAGAGCGAAGCAATTCTGAAACTCCTGTTCGCTCACGCCACCCGACCGGAATTCACCATTCGCTGGCGCTGGCAGAAAGACGACATCGCGTTCTGGGACAACCGCGTGACCCAGCATTACGCGGTGGATGATTACCGGCCGGCACGGCGGGTGATGCAGCGGGCGACGGTGTTGGGGGATGTTCCTTTCTTTCGCTGATCAGCCAGTTTTTAACTGATTCTGATGGCCCCATCGCGGGCAAGCCCGCGATGGGGCCAGACCAGTCACCGCAAGATCGGCCCCCTGAAACTTACTCCGCCGTCGATGGCTTCTCCCAAAGATTGATCCCACCCTCCTGGGCAAACCGATCAATCTCTGCCAACTCCTCTGCGCTAAAGCTCAAGTTCTTCAACGCCCCGACGTTCTCGATGATCTGCTCCGGCCGGCTCGCGCCGATCAGCGCCGAGGTCACCCGCGGATCGCGCAAGGTCCAGGCCAGCGCCAGTTGCGCAAGGCTCTGACCACGACGCTTGGCGATCTCGTTCAACGCCCGCACATGAGCGATGTTGGCCTCGGACAGGTGAGCCGCCTGCAACGAACCACCCCCCGGACGATTCACCCGCGCATCCGCCGGCACGCCGTTGAGGTACTTGTCCGTCAGCAACCCCTGAGCCAGCGGCGTGAAGGCAATCACGCCGGTGCCGAGTTCATCAGTGATGTCCAACAGGTCTTTTTCCACCCAGCGATTGAGCAGGTTGTACGCCGGTTGATGGATCAGCAACGGCACTTTCCACTCTTTGAGCAACGCGGCCATTTCCCGGGTTTTCACCCCGGAATACGACGAGATACCGATATACAGCGCCTTGCCCTGTTGCACCGCAGTGGCCAAGGCACTGGCGGTTTCTTCCAGCGGTGTGTCTGGATCGAAGCGGTGGGAGTAGAAGATGTCGACATAGTCCAGGCCCAGGCGTTGCAGACTCTGGTCGAGGCTGGCCAGCACATATTTGCGCGAACCTCCGCCCTGACCGTAAGGACCGGGCCACATGTCCCACCCGGCCTTGCTGGAAATGATCAGCTCATCGCGATACTGCTTGAAGTCTTCACGCAGCAGCCGGCCAAAGTTGATTTCGGCGCTGCCGTACGGCGGGCCGTAGTTGTTGGCCAGGTCGAAATGGTTGATGCCCAGGTCGAACGCCGTACGCAACAGCGCACGCTGGGTGTCGATCGGCGTACTGTCGCCAAAGTTGTGCCACAGGCCCAGCGACAATGCCGGCAGCACCAGCCCGCTGCGGCCCACGCGGCGGTAAGGGATGGAGTCATAACGGTTTTCGGCAGCGGTGTAAGTCATCGAATCCTCTCTTGTCGGTCTTGAATCTGGTCTCGACTGCTTCGCCAGTCGCCCAGCATACGCCCAGATAAACGCTAAAAAACCGTGGACTCGACTAATTGCTGAAACGTTTCACAGATTTCATCTTCGACGTCATGACAAATGCAAAAGATCTTTATCTCGCTCCCGCAAACACCTCCCCCAACCAATCCACAAACACCCGGACCCGCGGCGACATATGTCGGTTGTGCGGATAGAGCACCGAGACCGGCATCGGTGGCGGTGGTGTGTCGATGAGGATTTCCTTGATCAGCCCTTGGGCGATTTGCGCTTCCATGCGGTAGTGCGGGCATTGGATCAGGCCGAGGCCGGCGATGGCCGAGGCGGCGTAGATTTCTGCGCCAGACACCGACACCGCCCCCTCGATAGTCACCTCCCTGAGTTGGCCATCGACCATGAATTCGAAGGGGAACTGCCTGGCAGTGGTACGGGAAACGTAGTTTACGGCGCGGTGCTTTTTCAGGTCGTCGAGGCTTTTCGGTTCGCCGTACTTACGCAGGTAAGCGGGGCTGGCGCAGGTGATCTGGCGCAGGCTGGCGACACGTTTGCCGATCAGGGCGGAATCGCTCAGAGCGCCGGCTCGCAGCACGCAGTCGACGCCTTCGCCAATCAGGTCAACCAGGCGGTCGGCTTCGCTGATGGACAGTTCGATATCCGGGTAACGCGCCATGAATTGCGGCAAGGCCGGGATCACAAAATGCCTGGCCAAGGTGCCGTGCAAATCGACCCGCAGCCGCCCTTTCGGTGCCACGCTGCGAAATGCCAGCTCGGCCTCTTCCAGCTCAGCCAGCAATTGCACACAACGCCGGTAGTACGCCTCACCATCCAGTGTAGGACGCACCTTGCGGGTGCTGCGCTCCAGTAAACGTGTGCCGAGCCAGGCTTCGAACTGGTTCAGGGTATTGGTCAGCGTCGCGCGCGGCAGATTCAGGTCATTCGCAGCCAGGGTAAAGCTGCTGCGCTCATAGATCCGGACGAACACTTTCATCGCTTTGACCTGATCCATAGCGGGCCCCTCGATTGTTGGCGATTTTTGAATAGTCAAGGCAACTCTGGTGCATTTATCGTCCTGAGTAAACATGTGAAATTGGCTCCACACCCCATCAACAGGAACACCGCCATGACCTCTCAAACTTCGAAAGTGGCCATCGTGACCGGCGCCTCCCGCGGCATTGGCGCAGTCATCGCCAAGCAACTGGCCAGCGAAGGTTTCTCTGTCGCCATCAACTACGCCAGTAGCGCCAGCGAAGCCTCCAAATTGGTGGTGGAATTGCGGCAGGCCGGCCATCGAGCCATAGCGATCAAGGCTGACGTGGCCAAGGCTGACGACGTGCGCCGGATGTTCGAGGAGACCGAAACACAGTTGGGCAAGGTCGATGTGTTGGTGAACAACGCCGGCATTCTCAAGGTCATGCCGTTGGCGCAACACAGCGACGAGTTGTTTGAGCAGACCTTCGACATTCACGCCCGCGGTACTTTCAACACGCTGCGTGAGGCCGCAACGCGTCTGAACAGCGGCGGCCGGATCATCAACTTCTCCAGCAGCACCGTCGGTCTGAACCTGCCGGGCTATGCCGTGTACATCGCCAGCAAAGCGGCGGTGGAGTCCCTGACCCAGGTGTTTGCCAAGGAAATGCGCGGGCGCAACATCACCGTCAACGCGGTAGCGCCCGGGCCGGTTGCGACCGAGCTGTTTTTGCATGGCAAGAGTGAGGAGCAGATCCAGAATTTCGCCAACATGGCACCGCTGGAGCGGTTGGGGCAGCCGGAAGATATCGCCCGCGTAGTGTCCTTTTTGGCCGGGCCGGATTCGGCGTGGGTCAACGGGCAGATTCTGCGGGTCAATGGTGGGTTGGTTTAACTATGCTCAAGCTGATACCGAGGTGAACCGCGAACCCTGTGGGAGCGAGCCTGCTCGCGAAGGCAGCCTCAAGGGCAATCACATCTGCAGGACAAAACCCACCATGCACACCACCATCATCATCACCTTCGGCCTGATCCTCCTGGCCCTGATGCTCTACATCGGCGAAAAAATCGGCTTTACCCGCCCAATCCTGGCCTACAGCTTTATCGTGCTGTGGCTGGCGCTGACGTTGATCAATGGCGCGGTCGGCATGGTCCACGCCGGCCAGCCATTGAGTACGGAGCTGGTGGTCGGCAGCGCCGTGTTCGGTGTCCCGGTGGCGGCGCTGGTGTTGTTCATGGTGCTGACCACCGAGACGTGAAAACCCGATCAACGCACCAGGTGCAAGAACTGCATGTGCCGCTCGTACTGATCAAGGATGTCGTTGATCACCTGCTCGCGGGTGTAACCCACCAGATCGTAGTCTTGACTGCCCTCGCTCAAATGCACCTCGGCCCGGTAATAACGACGGTTGTTGAGTTCCTTCGAACCCATGCCGCCACGGGCGAACGATGGCGTGAAATAGCCGCGCATCTGCACCTGGTAGATAAACGGATGCTGATCGCCGTGGCCGATCTCCAGACTGACACTGTCATTGACCGGTTCGGGATGGGTGACGACGCTAAGCCCTTTTTCGATGAACACCGCCGACACCTCTTCGATGGCCGGCCGTACCGTCGAATCGAGGAAGCGATACACCTCGTCCCGCGATGGAAAATGCACCGCCTGGCTCAGGCGCTGGCGCCAACCACCGCGCCGCGAACCGGACACCGGCGCCAGGGAATGCATCTGCGCGATCTGCTTCTGCGATTCCAGATAAAACGCCTTGTGCAGGCCCCACATCATCAACAGCAAGATCAGCGAGAACGGCAGCGAAGTCAGCACCACGGCCGACTTGAGCGCATCAATGCTGCCGGAGAACAGCAGTGCGCTGGTCACCAACGCGGTCATCGCGCCCCAGAACACCCGCAGCCATTTCGGCCCGTCTTCATCCGGGCCACCGCCCTTGGCGGATAGCGTCGACAGCACCACTGTGCCGGAGTCGGCGGAAGTGACAAAGAACACGAAACTGATGAACACCGTGACTGCAATCACGGTTTTGCTCCACGGGTAGGTTTCCAGCAACAGGTAAAGGGTCATCGACGGGTTGTCGAGGGCCGACATGCCCAGCGCCGACATACCGTGATTGAGCACCTGATCGATCGCGCTGTTGCCGAAAATCGACATCCACGCCAAGGTAAAACCCAGTGGAATCAACAGCACGCCGAAGACGAATTCGCGGATGGTCCGGCCACGGGAAATCCGCGCGATGAACAGGCCCACGAACGGCGACCAGGCAATCCACCAGGCCCAATAGAACACTGTCCAGCCACCCAACCAGTCGCTGGGTTTGTCGTAGGCATACAGGTCGAAACTCTTCATCGGCAAGGCGCCGAGGTAATCGCCGAGGTTCTGGATCAAGGTGTTGAGCAGGTGCTGCGTGGGGCCGGCGAACAACACGAACAGCAGCAGCGCACAGGCCAACAGCATGTTGATATCGGACATCACCCGCACGCCTTTATCGACACCGGACACCGCCACGATGATCGCCGCGCCCATCATCAGCGTGATCAGTCCGACTTGAATCCACTGGGTGTGGGCGATGCCGAACAGGTAGTCCAGGCCCGAGTTGAGGTGCAACACACCAAAGCCCATGTCGGCGCCGAGGCCGAACACCGTGGCGATGATGCCGAAGCCGTCCACCGCGTAACCGATGGGGCCGTTGATGCGCTTGCCGATCAGCGGATACAGCGCCGAGCGCAGGGCCAGCGGCAGGTTGTGACGGTAAGCGAAGTAGGCCAGCGCCATGCCGACAAAAGCGAACACACCCCAGCCATGCAGCCCCCAGTGCAGAAACAGAATCTGCATCGCCTGGCGCGCCGCATCCGCCGTGCCCGTCTCGCCTTGCGGCGGCTGCAGCATGTGGGTCAAGGGTTCGGACACGCAGAAGAAAAACAAGGTGATGCTGATCCCAGCGGCGAACAGCATGCCGGCCCAGGACAGGTAACTGAATTCGGGTTCGTCGTGGTCGGCACCGAGTTTGATCTTGCCGTAGCCCGATAACGCGGTGACCACCACGAAGACCAGATACAGAGTCATCGCCAGCAGGTAGTACCAGCCAACCGTGTTGGCCGCCCAGTTTTGCGCCGCCAGAAGCCAGGCACCGGCCTGCTCGGGCATGGCCATGACCACAGCGCCGAACAACAGAATGAAGCTCGCTGCGAACCAGAACACCGGCGGGTTCATGCGGACCTGGCCGCTTGAAGGAATTGATGATGCACTCATGAACGGTGCACCTCGAAGGGGTAAATCGTGGCTGTAGAAATCGGACTCAGCAAAGGCAAGCCTCCTGTTGTGAGCGGGCAGCGAACCACCGGTTTAACTTGAATGAACGTTCAAGTTAAACATGGATAGGGTGCTAAGGACTAATCGCAGGGCTGGGCGGTCGTGTTCGTATGCGAGCTCAAGGGAGGGTTTGGCGCGGGTTTAATCTGGATCACTGGCTCGATTCGGCTTGAAATCCAATCGCGGGCAAGCCCGCTCCCACAGGTGATGTGTCGGACGCGAAAATGTGAACGACAATAAACACCGTGGGAGCGGGCTTGCCCGCGATGAGGCCAGTTCAGTCAACGAAGATTCGGGATCCTACTTCTGCGTCCCATCATCATGCTGCAGATTCGCCTGGGTCAGGTTACTGCCCGCCGGCACGCTGCGGGTCAGCCAGACGTTGCCGCCAATGGTCGACCCCTTGCCAATGGTGATCCGCCCCAGAATCGTCGCGCCGGCGTAGATCACCACATCATCCTCGACAATCGGGTGCCGCGGCTGGCCTTTCTGCAATTGACCGTCTTCATCCGCCGGGAAGCGCTTGGCGCCCAAGGTCACGGCCTGATAAATCCGCACCCGCTCGCCAATGATCGCCGTCTCGCCGATCACTACGCCGGTCCCGTGGTCGATGAAGAAACTGCGGCCGATCTGCGCGCCGGGATGGATGTCGATGCCCGTGGCCGAGTGGGCGATTTCCGCGCTGATCCGTGCCAGCAACGGCAACCCGGCGCGATACAAATGGTGGGCCAGGCGATGGTGAATCACCGCCAGAATGCCCGGATAGCACAGCAGCACCTCATCCACGCTACGCGCCGCCGGATCACCGTGATACGCCGCCAGCACGTCGGTATCGAGCAGGCTGCGCAGCCCCGGCAGAGCAAGGGCGAAATCCTGAATGATCTGGATGGTCTTGGCTTCGACCTCGTTCTCGGCCTGGGCACTGTGGCGCGCGGCATAGCGCAATTCGAGTCGCGCCTGGGCCAGCAGTGCATTCAACGCCACATCAAGGGTGTGGCCGACGTAGAAGTCTTCGCTTTCCTCGCGCAGGTCCACAGGCCCCAGACGCATCGGGAACAGCGCGCCACATAATGCTTCGAGAATCTCCGCCATGGCCGCCCGGGACGGCAGCTCGCGACCACCCTGCTCGGTGCTGGCGCGGCCGTTTTGCGCACGCCACTGGTCACGCGCCGTGCGCAGCTGGCTGACGATGGTCTGCAATTGCCAATGGCTGGAACGCTCACTCACGGTAAAAACTCCTCACGGGCGGCCGGACTGTCTGGCCGCACTGACGGCGATTACTTTACGGCAAGGTCAGCGAGCCAAATTAAGAACCAATTGTGCTGTGGTAAGCACCATTGGCTATAAGCGATTGAAGGTTGCCCAGTCTTTTGGGCGTGCCTATAGTCCTTTGATCATTCACCGCCAGTACGGACTCATGATCAAACAACAGCTTGCCCGCTTTAACCGTCTCGACCTGCTCGGTCAGCCCACCGCCCTGGAAAAACTCGAACGTCTGTCGACCTGGCTGGGCCGCGATGTGTATGTCAAACGCGATGACCTGACACCACTGGCCATGGGCGGCAACAAGCTGCGCAAACTCGAATACCTCGCCGCCGACGCCTTGGCCCAGGGTGCCGACACCTTGATCACCGCTGGCGCGCTGCAATCGAATCACGTACGTCAGACTGCAGCGATTGCCGCCAAGCTAGGCCTAGGCTGCGTCGCCCTGCTGGAAAACCCCCTCGGCACCGACGACGCCAACTATGTCGGCAACGGCAATCGGCTGTTGCTGGACCTGTTCGATGCCAAGGTCGAGCTGGTGGAAAACCTCGACAATGCCGACGAACAATTGCACGCCCTGGCTGCTCGTCTGCGCAGCAATGGCAAGAAACCGTATCTGGTGCCAATCGGTGGCTCCAACGCACTGGGCGCCCTGGGTTACGTGCGTGCCGGTCTGGAACTGGCCGAGCAGATCAAGGACACAGGGCTGAATTTTGCCGCCGTCGTCCTGGCCTCGGGCAGTGCCGGAACTCACAGCGGCCTGGCGCTGGCACTGAGCGAAGCGCTGCCGGATTTGCCGGTGGTCGGTGTCACGGTTTCGCGCAGCGAAGAAGATCAGTTCCCGAAAGTACAAGGCCTGGCAGAACGCACCGCCGAGTTGCTGGGTGTGAACCTGCCGGAGAGTTTCAAGGTCGAGTTGTGGGACGAGTATTTCGCACCACGCTATGGTGAGCCGAATGCCGGGACATTGGCGGCGGTGAAGCTGGTTGCAAGTCAGGAAGGCCTATTGCTTGACCCGGTCTACACCGGCAAGGCCATGGCCGGATTGCTCGATGGCATCGGGCGTCAGCGTTTCGATGAGGGGCCGATCATCTTCCTGCATACCGGTGGGGCGCCGGCATTGTTTGCCTACAAGAATTTTCTGTGACCCTGTAGGAGCAGCCGGTCGACGCTCGAATGCTCGCGATGGACGACAGGGCACCGCGGGGTGTCAGGTTGCCAGCGTTATCGTTGACGACCATCGCGAGCAGGCTCGCTCCCACAGGTAAAAACCTAAATATTCCAAATTGGAATAAACAACAAAAAAATCATTATTTTCTATTCTAAAAACGCCATCATATAGTCATGCTTCAGGCGAATTTCCCGAGAGACGCATTCGCTGCTTTAAGGCAGGATAGCGCTGTCGTTCAATTCCCGATTTCGCCAAACTTTTGCAAAAGCGTCTTCCATAAGAAAACACAGGGGCTTGTCATGAATTTTTCCGCACTACGTCGAAATCTGCTGGTGGGTTCGCTGGGCCTGGCACTGAGCGCTGGCCTGATTGGCCAGGCGGTTGCCGGTGAACAGCTGCAACAGATCAAGGACAAAGGCGTTATCAACGTCGGCCTGGAAGGCACTTACCCGCCATTCAGTTTCGTCGACGCCGACGGCAAACTGGCCGGCTTCGAAGTCGAATTTTCCGAAGCCCTGGCCAAAGAGCTGGGCGTGAAGGTCAAACTGCAACCGACCAAATGGGACGGCATCCTCGCGGCGCTGGAATCCAAGCGTCTGGACGCCGTGATCAATCAGGTGACCATCTCCGAAGAGCGCAAGAAGAAGTATGACTTCTCCGAGCCGTACACCGTTTCCGGGATTCAGGCGCTGACCCTGACCAAGAACAAAGACACCATCAAAACTGCCGCCGACCTGAGCGGCAAGAAAGTCGGCGTAGGCCTGGGCACCAACTACGAACAGTGGGTCAAAGCCAACGTGCCGGGCGCTGACGTGCGCACCTACGAAGATGATCCGACCAAGTTCCAGGACCTGCGTGTCGGCCGCATCGACGCCATCCTGATCGACCGTCTGGCCGCGCTGGAATACGCCAGGAAGGCCAAGGACACCGCTGCTGCAGGTGAAGCGTTCTCCCGTCAGGAAGCCGGCATTGCCCTGCGCAAAGGCGAGCCTGAGCTGCTGGCAGCCGTGAACAAAGCCATCGACAAGCTGCGCGCCGACGGTACGCTGAAAAAGCTTTCGGAAAAATACTTCAGCGCTGACGTCACTCAATAATGGAAGAGGCTTTTCAACTCGCACTGGACTCCGCGCCCTTCTTGCTGAAGGGCGCGTACTACACAGTGATCTTGAGCCTGGGCGGGATGTTTTTCGGCCTGGTGATGGGGTTCGGCCTGGCGCTTATGCGCCTGTCGCGCTTCAAACTGGTGAGCTGGATCGCCCGCATCTACGTGTCGTTCTTTCGCGGCACGCCGTTGCTGGTGCAACTGTTCGTGATCTATTACGGCCTGCCGCAATTGGGTCTGGAACTCGATCCGCTGCCGGCGGCCTTGATCGGCTTTTCGCTGAACATGGCTGCCTACGCCTGTGAAATCCTGCGTGCCGCGATCAGCTCCATCGAGCGCGGCCAGTGGGAAGCCGCTGCCAGTATCGGCATGACCCGCGCGCAAACCCTACGCCGGGCCATCCTGCCGCAGGCGATGCGCACTGCATTGCCGCCGCTGGGCAACAGCTTCATTTCGCTGGTCAAGGACACCGCGCTGGCAGCCACCATCCAGGTGCCGGAGCTGTTCCGTCAGGCGCAACTGATCACTGCCCGTACCTTCGAAATTTTCACCATGTACCTTGCCGCCGCGCTGATCTACTGGGTCCTGGCCACGGTGCTGTCGCACCTGCAGAACCAGTTGGAAGCCCGGGTCAATCGGCACGATCTGGAGTCCTGACCCAATGATTGTCGTGGAAAAACTGACAAAGCAGTTCAAGGGTCAAGTCGTGCTCAACGGCATCGATCTGCAAGTGAAGGAAGGTGAGGTCGTGGCGATCATCGGGCCAAGCGGCTCGGGCAAGACCACGTTCCTGCGTTGCCTGAACTTCCTGGAAGAACCCACCAGCGGCCGGATCAAGGTCGGCGACATCGAGATCGATGGCAGCCGCCCGTTGAACCAGCAGCAGGGTCTGGTGCGCCGTTTGCGCCAGCACGTGGGCTTCGTGTTCCAGAACTTCAACCTGTTCCCCCATCGCACTGCCCTGGAAAACGTCATCGAAGGCCCGATTGTTGTAAAGAAGGTCCCGCGTGACGATGCCATTGCCCTGGCTAAAAAGCTGTTGGCCAAGGTAGGACTGGCGGGCAAGGAAGACGCGTATCCGCGCCGCCTCTCGGGGGGCCAGCAACAACGCGTGGCGATTGCCCGCGCGCTGGCGATGGAACCGGAAGTGATACTGTTCGACGAACCGACCTCAGCCCTCGACCCGGAACTGGTCGGCGAAGTGCTGGCGACTATCCGCGGCCTGGCCGAGGAGAATCGCACCATGGTCATCGTGACCCACGAAATGGCGTTCGCCCGTGACGTGGCTAATCGTGTGGTGTTTTTCGACAAGGGCGTGATCGTTGAACAAGGCGAAGCCAAGTCGCTATTTGCCAATCCGAAAGAAGAACGCACGAAACAGTTTCTCAGCAAGTTTTTGAATAACTCCCACAGCTGAAAAACCTCCTGAAAAAAGTTGTTAACTTCCACGGACGGAAGTTACTACCTCTGGCGACACCCCATAACCACAGCCTACAAACAACAAACTGTTTTTGTCAGCTTGCGCGATACATAAATACATTTCCCATACTGCGCAGCCCGCAATGGTTAATCGCCAAAAGCCCATGACACGGGCATTTCACTCTCGAAAAAGCCCAAGCATCTATAGTCAACTTCGACGCACCAATAGCGTTTATTAACTTACACACGTAGGAACTTTCTGAATAACACGAGTTTTTGTATCCGGCCAACTCACTCCATTGACACCCATTCAAGCTCGCTCTTATCTAGTCTCCAACCGGCGCCTTTCATTGCGCCCACTCATTATTTCAACTCAAAGTAATGAACGGTTCTGCAACTGGAACTTCATATTTCTGTTTTCAGAAATGGACTTCGCTGCAAAACCTCAAGGAGACCTCCATGACAAGCACTTCGCACCAAACCGGGCTTGCAGCCCCGACCCTGGCACAATCCCGCAAGACCGGTATCAACATCACCTGCGCCGCGCATCTGCTGATCGACGTACCGCCCTACCCCGCGATGGACAAGGGTGACCTGATCGAACTGTTCTGGGACAACTGCTACGTCGCCTCTCGGGTGCTGACGGCCACTGATGTCGGCCAGTCCGTTCAACTGCGGGTACCCGAAAGTTTCATCACCAACGGTTCCTCGCGCGTCCACTACCGGATCATGCAGGTGGGCCGAGGTCAGGCGTTGTCAACCGTCCGACGCGTGCAGGTCAAACTGGACTGTCCAGGTGGCCAGCCATCAGCCTTGTGTGGCGACGAAAACCAGCGACTTGCGCCGGTGGGCATTCCCGCAACGATTCGCCGTCAGGGCGTGAATCCGAACCAAATCAAGCGCGGCGTGCCGCTGACCATCGAGCCTTACCTGAACATGGCAGTCGACGACGAAATCACCCTGCGTTGGGGCGATGTGCGCATGGATCTGCCAAGGCTCAAGGCGAGCGATGTCGGCCAACCGATCCAGGTCTGGGTGCCGCCAGCGATCATTGTCGAGGCTGGCGAAGATCTGCGGCTTGAGGTGACTTACTGCATTCTCGACCGGGTGGGTAACAACTCACGCTGGGCGCCGGCGCGAACGTTGAGGATTGGCTTTGCCAACCCATCCCTCAAATTCCCGCCGAAGAAAACGCATAAAGCCCCTGGAAAAACCTGCAACCCACTGTAGGAGCGAAGCTTGCTCGCGATGGACTCAAAAGCACCGCGTTCAGTCAGAAAAGACGCGTAATCGTTAATGACCATCGCGAGCAGGCTCGCTCCTACAGAAGCCGAATCAAACACTGAACTGTTGCCCTGGAAACAAGTGTTTCTCTGCGTACAGTTCGTGGCGACACACTTCTATGTATATTCCTAAAAGTTAGTTCATAACTTTTTTATAAACGCTTAGGGTATATGCACCGGACCACCGGACATTCTTGTTTTCGTTCGCCGCACAGCGGCGTTTCCATAAGATGTGAGGTAGGTATGGTCCGGAACACAATCACCCCAGTGCAGATCGCCAGGGCATTGCGTGTAGCAGCCAAGGAGTGGCGCTGATGTCCAGTCTGGCAGATGCAATCGTCCAGAGTGATCTGGATATCGCCCCTTTGTTGTTGCCCGCGCAAGTGCTGCGCAACGACGCACAAGCCATCAAGGCCGCCCATGAGCTGGCGCAAACCGCCCGCCTGCAAGCAGCCAAACGCGACCAGCAGCGCAAGCTACCGTGGTCGGAAATCGAACAGTTCACCCGCAGCGGCCTTGGCAGCATTGCCATCCCGCGCGAGTACGGTGGCCCACAGGTTTCGTTCGTCACCCTCGCGGAGGTTTTCGCGATCATTTCCGCTGCAGATCCGGCCCTCGGGCAGATCCCGCAGAATCAGTTCGGCATCCTGAATCTGGTACTCGGCAGCGCCACCGAAGCACAGAAAAAACAGCTGTTCAAAAGCGTTCTCGAAGGCTGGCGCATCGGTAATGCCGGGCCTGAGCGCGGCACAAAGAACACCCTTGAACTCAAGGCGCGCATTACGGCCGACGGCGATGGCTTTGTCCTCAGCGGGCAGAAGTTCTATTCCACCGGTGCGCTGTTCGCGCATTGGGTCGCGGTCAAGGCGCTCAATGACGACGGCAGGCAGGTGCTGGCCTTCGTGCGTCGCGGCACGCCGGGGTTGCGGATCGTTGATGACTGGTCCGGCTTCGGTCAGCGCACCACCGCCAGCGGCACGATCTTGCTCAACAACGTGCGGGTCGACGCCGAACTGGTGGTGGATAACTGGAAGATCAACGACAAGCCGAACACCCAAGGCGCCGTCTCGCAACTGATTCAAGCCGCCATCGACGCCGGTATCGCCCGGGGTGCTATCGACGATGCCATCGAATTCGTGAAAACCCGCGCCCGGCCATGGGTCGATGCCAACGTTGAGCGGGCCAGCGATGACCTGTATGTGATCGCCGACATCGGCAAACTGAAAATCGAACTGCACGCCGCCGAAGCCCTGCTGCGCAAGGCCGGGCAAATACTCGATCAGGTACACGCCGCGCCGCTCACCGCCGAGTCCGCCGCCCGCGCCTCGATTGCAGTCGCCGAAGCCAAAGTGCTGACCACCGAGATCTCGCTGCTGGCCAGCGAAAAGCTTTTCGAACTGGCCGGCAGCCGCGCCACCCTCGCTGAATTCAACCTCGACCGTCACTGGCGCAACGCACGGGTGCACACCCTGCACGACCCGGTGCGCTGGAAGTACCACGCGGTCGGCGCCTATCACCTGAACGGCACCAGGCCTGCTCGCCATTCCTGGATCTAACGACCAGAGCTCTTATTTTCAGATTCTGGAGAAACTCATGACTCTTTCTCACCACGTCGCGGTCATCACCAGCGATGAGCAAGCCCTGATCGTCGCCAGCGACCTGGCCGAAGATTTCAAACGCGACAGCGCCCTGCGCGACCGCGAACGCCGTTTGCCGCACCCGGAGCTGGAAGTGTTTTCCCGCTCGGGCCTGTGGGGCATCAGCGTGCCCAAGGAATACGGCGGTGCCGGTGTTTCCAACGTCACGCTGGCCAAGGTCATCGCGCTGATTGCCCGGGCTGACGGTTCGCTCGGCCAGATTCCGCAGAACCATTTCTATGCCCTGGAAGTGCTGCGGGTGAACGGCAGCGAAGAGCAGAAAAAACGCCTGTATGCCGAAGTACTGGCCGGCCAGCGCTTCGGCAACGCCCTGGCCGAACTCGGCACCAAAACCGCCCACGACCGCGTAACCAGCCTCACCCGCGACGGTGACGGCTATCGCATCAACGGTCGCAAGTTCTACGCCACCGGCGCGATTTACGCCCAGCGCATCCCCACCTCGGTAATCGATGAAAACGGTGTGCAGCAACTGGCATTCGTGCCGAGCAACAGCAAGGGCCTGACGGTGATCGACGACTGGAGCGGCTTCGGCCAGCGCACCACTGGCAGCGGTTCGGTGGTGTTCGAAGATGTGTTTGTGGCCGCCGAAGACGTGATCCCGTTCCAAAGCGCCTTCGAGCGCCCGACGCCGGTCGGCCCGCTTGCACAGATTCTCCATGCTGCCATCGACACCGGCATCGCCCGCGCCGCCTACGAAGATGCGCTGCACTTTGTGCGCACCAAGACCCGGGCATGGATCGACGCTACACACGACACCGCCACTGAAGACCCGCTGACGCTCAAGAGCTTCGGTCACCTGAGCATTCGCTTGCACGCCACCGAAGCACTGCTGGAACGCGCCGGTGAATTCCTCGACAAGGCCCAGGCCGACACCCATGCCGAGTCCGTCGCCGCCGCGTCGATTGCGGTCGCCGAAGCGCGGGCCATCAGCACCGAGATTTCCCTCGCCGCAGGCACCACGCTGTTCGAACTGGCCGGCAGCCAGGCGACCCTGAGCGAACACGGCCTGGATCGCCACTGGCGCAATGCCCGGGTGCACACACTGCACGACCCGGTGCGCTGGAAATACCACGCCGTAGGCAATTACTACCTCAACGATGAAAACCCGCCACTGCGGGGGACCATCTGATGGCTGCCGCTAAAAAGAAGATCCTGCTCAACGCGTTCAACATGAACTGCATCGGGCACATCAACCATGGCCTGTGGACGCACCCACGGGACACCTCGACCCAGTACAAGACAATCGAATACTGGACTGAACTGGCGCAATTGCTGGAGCGCGGGCTGTTCGACGGTTTGTTCATCGCCGATATCGTCGGCGTCTATGACGTGTATCAGAACTCGGTGGACGTGCCGCTCAAAGAGTCGATCCAGCTGCCGGTCAACGACCCGCTGCTGCTGGTGTCGGCCATGGCGGCTGTGACCAAAAACCTCGGCTTCGGCCTCACCGCCAACCTCACCTACGAGCCGCCGTACCTGTTCGCCCGGCGCATGTCGACCCTCGACCATTTGAGTCGCGGTCGCGTGGGCTGGAACATCGTCACCGGCTACCTCGACAGCGCCGCCAAGGCCATGGGACTGAGCGAACAGGTCGAGCACGACCGCCGCTACGACCAGGCCGACGAGTACCTGGAGGTACTCTACAAACTCTGGGAAGGCAGTTGGGAAAACGGCGCGGTACTCAACGATCCGCAGCAGCGTATCTATGCGCAATCGGAGAAGGTGCACAAGGTCGAGCACAAGGGCGAGTTCTATCAGGTCGAGGGTTATCACCTGTGCGAGCCGTCGCCGCAGCGCACGCCGGTGCTGTTCCAGGCGGGCAGTTCCGATCGCGGCTTGCTGTTCGCCGGGCGGCATGCCGAGTGCGTGTTCATCAGCGGCCAGAACAGGCCGTCGACCAAGGTGCAGGTGGATAAGGTTCGCGCCAGCGCCGTGGAGGCCGGGCGTAACCCCGAAGACATCAAGGTGTTCATGGGGCTGAACGTGATTGTCGGCGCCACCGAAGAGCTGGCCTGGAAGAAGCACGCCGAGTACCTGAGCTACGCCAGTGCCGAAGCCGGCGTGGCGCATTTCTCGGCGTCCACCGGTATCGATTTTTCCGAGTACGCCATCGACGAACCGATCCAGTACGTGAAGAGCAACGCCATCCAGTCCGCCACCAAGAACTTGCAAAACAACGACTGGACCCGGCGCAAATTGCTCGAACAACACGCCCTCGGCGGGCGCTACATCACCGTGGTCGGCTCGCCCGAACACGTGGCGGATGAACTGGAATCGTGGATCGCCGAAACCGGCCTCGACGGCTTCAACCTGACGCGCATTGTCACGCCGGAGAGCTATGTGGATTTTATTGAACTGGTGATTCCAGAGTTGCAACGGCGTGGCTCGTACAAGACCGCTTATGACGATGGCAGCTTGCGGGAAAAACTGTTCAACGAAGGGGCGCATTTGCCTGAGCAACACACCGGATCCGCGTACCGACGCTAAAAGCATCGCTGGCAAGCCAGCTCCCACAGGAATCGTGTGACCTGTGGGAGCTGGCTTGCCAGCGATGAGGCCCGAATAGACACCCCCAATTTTATGCACTGACTGGAAACCCGATCATGACCAAAAACTACTTCTCTCACCCAGTCAAAGCACTGGCCCTGGCCCTCGGCCTCTTCAGCTCCGTCACCTTTGCCGCCGACGCGCCGCTGAAAATCGGCACCACCGCAGCCTTCGCCATTCCACTGGAAGCGGCCGTCGAAGAAGCCGGCAAACAAGGCCTGAAAGTCGAACTGGTGGAGTTCACCGACTGGATCGCGCCGAACGTCAGCCTCGCCTCGGGCGACATCGACGTGAACTACTTCCAGCACATCCCGTTCCTGGAAAACGCCAAGGCCGCCTCCGGCTTTGACCTGGTGCCGTTCGCGCCGGGGATCATCAATAACGTCGGTCTCTACTCGAAAAAATACAAAAGCTTCGATGAGCTGCCAGAAGGCGCCAGCGTGGCCATCGCCAACGATCCGATCAACAGCGGTCGTGGCTTGCAGCTGCTGGCCAAGGCCGGTCTGATCACCCTCAAGCCAGGCGTGGGTTACAAGGCCACCGAAGAAGACATCATCGCCAACCCAAAGAAAATCAAGATTCTGCAGGTTGAAGCGGTGCAACTGGTGCGCGCCTACGACGACGCCGATCTGGTGCAGGGCTACCCCGCCTACATCCGCCTGGCGAAGACCTTCGATGCCGGCTCGGCGCTGCTGTTCGACGGCCTCGATCACAAGGAATACGTGATTCAGTTCGTGATCCAGCCAAAAAGCAAAACCGATCCGCGCCTGATCAAATTCGTCGACATCTACCAGCACTCGCCAGCCGTACGCGCCGCACTGGATAAAGCCCACGGCAAGCTCTATCAAGCCGGTTGGGAAAGCTGAAAATGACTGCCGCCACCCAACTGCGACTGGAAATTCCAGAGCTTAAGCAAGCGATAAAAACTGAACTGCACCCGGACCTGAACCACGCCCACGTGCGCTTCATCAATCTGGGTAAAACCTACGACGGCCAGCAAGGTCCGGTGGCCGCCCTGCACGGTATCGACCTGGCGATCCAGCGCGGTGAAGTGTTCGGCATCATCGGCCGCAGCGGCGCCGGCAAGTCATCGCTGATCCGCACCATCAACCGCCTTGAACAACCGACTTCGGGTCGGGTGCTGATCGATCAGGTGGACATCGGCGAGTTCGATGAGGACCGCCTGGTGAAGCTGCGTCGGCGCATCGGCATGATCTTCCAGCACTTCAACCTGATGTCGGCCAAGACCGTTTGGCAGAACGTCGAATTGCCGCTGAAGGTTGCCGGTGTGCCGAAGGAAAAGCGCGACCAGAAAGTCCGGGAACTGCTGGAGCTTGTAGGTCTGGAAGCGAAACACAAGGCCTATCCGGCGCAACTCTCCGGCGGGCAGAAACAGCGCGTCGGCATCGCCCGCGCACTGGTTCACGATCCGGCGATTCTGCTGTGCGATGAAGCCACTTCGGCGCTGGACCCGGAGACCACGCAATCGATCCTCAGCCTGCTGCGCGAGATCAACCGACGCCTGGGCCTGACCATCATTCTGATCACCCACGAAATGGCGGTGATCCGCGAGATCTGTGATCGCGTCGTCGTCCTCGAACGCGGGCGTGTGGTGGAACAGGGACCGGTCTGGGAAGTCTTCGGCAACCCGCAGCACGAGGTCAGCAAGACGCTGCTCGCACCGTTGCAGCATGCCCTGCCTGCGGAGTTACAAAGCCGTTTACATGCGCAACCGCAATCCTCGGAAGACGCCGTCGTGCTGCGTCTGCAATTCACTGGCTCGGCGCAGGACGAGCCGGACATTGCCGCCCTGTTCAGTGCCCTCGGTGGCCGCGTGCGCTTGCTGCAAGGTGGCGTGGAACGGATTCAGGGTCACGCGCTGGGGCAACTGCTGCTGGCGGTGACCGGTTCGCCTCTCGCCGCTGAAGCGTTACGTGAGCGGGCCGGTCAATGGGCGCAGCAGGTGGAGGTATTGGGCTATGTGGTTTGATCGCTTGCTGCAGGGCTTCATCGATACGTTTCTGATGGTCGGCGTGTCGTCGCTGATCGCACTGCTGGTGGGCATTCCGCTGGCGGTGATTCTGGTCACCAGTTCCAAGGGTGGCATCTACGAGGCGCCGACGGTGAATCGTGCGTTGGGTGCGTTCGTGAACCTGTTCCGCTCGATTCCGTTCCTGATCCTGATGGTGGCGCTGATTCCGTTCACCCGCTTGATCGTCGGCACTACCTACGGCGTGTGGGCGGCCGTGGTGCCGCTGACCATCGCCGCTACACCGTTCTTCGCGCGGATTGCCGAAGTGAGTCTGCGCGAGGTGGATCACGGCCTGATCGAAGCGGCGCAGGCCATGGGCTGCCGGCGCCAGCACATCGTTTGGCACGTGCTACTGCCCGAGGCACTGCCGGGGATTGTCGGCGGTTTCACCATCACCCTGGTGACCATGATCAACTCCTCGGCCATGGCCGGGGCGATTGGTGCCGGCGGGTTGGGGGACATTGCGTATCGGTATGGCTATCAGCGCTTCGACAGCCAGATCATGTTGACGGTGATTGTGCTGCTGGTGGCGTTGGTGGCGGTGATTCAGTTGGGTGGGGATCGGTTGGCGCGGGGGCTGAACAAACGCTGAGTTTGGCGTTGATCATCAGTTGTCAGTGATATTGCCTGCTCGCGAATGGCTGCGCAGCAGCCCCGAACCCGATGGCGTATATTCGGCAGATATCAATCGCCTGTGCAGCCACCATGAAACAGACCCCCACCGACCTCCAACAGATCACCGCCACCACCCTGGCCCATTACAACTCGGTGGCCGAGGGTTTTCGTGAAGGGACGCGTGATCACGATGTCAGCCAGAACATCGATGCGTTGTTGCGGCATATTCAGGGCGAGGCGCCGTTCGACATTCTCGATTTCGGCTGTGGGCCGGGTCGTGATTTGCAGACTTTCACCCGCATGGGCCACAAGGCTGTCGGTCTCGACGGTTCGGAAAAATTCGCGCAGATGGCCCGCGAGGACAGCGGGTGCGAGGTCTGGCAGCAGGACTTTTTAAAGCTCGATCTACCGGCCGAACGCTTCGATGGGATCTTTGCCAACGCCGTGTTGTTTCACGTTCCGCGCCAGGAGTTGCCTCGGGTGTTGAAAGAGCTGCGCGCGGCGTTGAAGCCCTGTGGCGTGTTGTTCAGTTCCAATCCCCGTGGCGAGAATCAGGAGGGCTGGAACGGGCCGCGGTATGGGGCGTATCACGATCTGCAGGCGTGGCAGCAGTTGCTGACTGAGGCGGGGTTTGTGGAGCTGGAGCATTACTACCGGCCGGCGGGGCTGCCGCGGGAGCAGCAGCCTTGGTTGGCGAGTGTCTGGCGTAAGGCGTAAACCTTGAAATTTATGGTGTCTGCTATGGCCTCATCGCGGTGTAGAAACGAACACATCCTTTACGATTGAAACCGGGGACATCCTTTACGTTTCTGCTGGCTTGAAAGGCGGCTCTCGCCGCTTTTCAGCCTGCCTAAAAGGTAGTTGCAGAGATAAATATCCCACACATCATCGTCCACTTCCTTGAGTCCTAGCGCCTCACCTGCCAAGGACTCACTGACGAAAATCATCTTGCCTTTCCATTTCATCGACCCATTTTGTCTAACCTTGCGGATCGTCATATCCGAAGCGTAATCGGCCTCAGGCACGCGCCCGTCGTACTGTCGTGGCGATGGTTCATAGAGGTCGGCAGGAACTTTCATCTCTAAAGCCTTGTGAGGTCTTACGTAATTGAACTCCTGTCGAAACTGTTCGAATGCCAATTGTTGCTCCACCAGATTACGTTCAGGTGCATGAAGCAATGCAGCCTTGAGCGTTCGATGCATTCGCTCATGACGGCCATTCTGGTCAGGCCGCCCCGGCTGGATTCGCTCAGGGTAAATCCCTAGGCGTATCCACCAAGCCGCCAGGCTGGATATCCGCGAAATACCGGAAGAAGCGAAGGGGGAGCCGTTGTCTGTGCGAATCACATCAGGTAAACCGTACTCCCGAAACGCCCAGTCAAAGCCTTCGCGTGCACCGGCAACGCTGCTTTGCGCTCTGCACAGCAATAGAAATCGGCTCACGTGATCAGTAATTGTCAGGGGGTAACAACGTTGGCCGTTCTGAAGCGCGAAGTCACCTTTGAAATCTGCCGCCCACGTCTGGTTAGGCGCAGTCGCGTCGCGCAGCGGATTTTTCCCCGCTGGCGGGCGATTGAGGAAACGACGTTTTTGTACCAGACCTGCTCGCTTAAGCCATTCGCCTGCCGTACTGACAGTTGGCCAAGACAACTCTGGATGATCGATCTTAAGGTTATGGACCAGCTTCTCAGGCCCCCAGCTGTGGTGCTCGCGCTTGTAGGCGACCAGCAACTCAAGAACCTCGTCGCTGATTTTGAAGGGGCTCGTATGCGGACGCCGTGACAGTTCTTTTAACCCTTCAATGCCCTGTGCCTCGTAGCGTCCAAGCCATTTGTCCAAAGTGGGTCGGCTAAGCCCGTAGTGACGGGCCAGCTCGCTTTTGGAGTAACTGCCTTGCAGCCAGTCACCTATGAGTTTGATTCGTTGATCCATTGGGGACTCTCGATTCCAGGGCATGGTCAGGCACCTCCTGACCGTATTTCATACCTGTAAACGATGTCTCCGGTTTAAAACGTAAAGGATGTCCCCGGTTTCTACCCGGGCAAGCCCGCTCCCACAGGGTACTGAGTTAGTCTGAACAACTCGGTCACTGTGGGAGCTGGCTTGCCAGCGATGAGCGCGCAGCGCTCGCCCTTACTTCGGTTCGCGGATCTTGTACCAGGCCACATACAGCGCCGGCAGAAACAGCAGCGTCAGCAGCGTGGCGATGATGATCCCGCCGATCATCGCGTAGGCCATCGGCCCCCAGAACACTTCCCGAGCAATCGGGATCATGCCCAGGCTCGCCGCCGCTGCAGTCAGCAGAATCGGTCGACGGCGGTGTTCCGTTGCCTCCACCACCGCATCCCACTGCGTATACCCTTCGCTGACGAACGCATCGATCTGGGTCACCAGGATCACCGAGTTGCGGATGATGATGCCGATCAGCGCCAGGATCCCCAGAATCGCCACGAAGCCCATTGGCGTTCCGCTCGGCACCAGCGCCAGCACCACGCCGATCAAGCCCAGTGGCGCCACGCTGGCCACCAGGAACAGCTTCTGCACGCTGTGCAATTGAATCATCAGGAAGGTTGCCATCAAAAACAGCATCAACGGCACGACCTTGGCAATCGGCCCCTGGGCCTTGCTGCTTTCCTCCACCGTACCGCCGGTGGCGACCTTGTAGCCCACCGGCAAACTCGCGGCGAATTTGTCGATGTCCGGTTTGAGCACCGTCACCAGGTCCGTGGGTTGAATGTCGCCGAGCAGCGTGGCCTTGATGGTAATCGTCGGTTTGCGGTCACGGCGCCACACCAGCGGCTGCTCCAATTCGTAACGCACGGTGGCGAATGCCAGCAGCGGAATCGAGGTGCCGCCCGGCGTGACGATTTGCAGGTTTTGCAAGGTTTCCGGCGAGCCCCGTTCGGCGTCCACCGCACGGCCGACCACGTTGATCAGGTAAATATCATCGTCGACCTGGGTCACCGTCGAACCACTGACGATGCTGTTCATCAGGTTCGCCACATCCTCGGACGACAAGCCGAGCTGGCGCGCCTTGTCCTGGGCGATATCGATGCGCAAGACCTTGCCCGGCTCGTTCCAGTCAAAAATGATCTCGCCGATGTGTGGGCTCTTGTCCAGTTCGCTGGCCAGGTCGATGGCGTGTTTGCGTACCTGATCAATGTCCTTGCCGCTGACCCGATACTGAATCGGTCGCCCTACCGGCGGGCCCATTTCCAGCGCCTGCACGTAGCTGCCGATACCGACGAAATCCTTGCGCAGGCGCTCGCGCAGACGATCGCTGAGTACTTTGCGCGCCTCGAAACTCTTGCTGACGATCACCAGTTGCGCGTAGTACGGGTTTTGCAATTGCTGGTCGAGGGGCAGGTAGAAACGGATCGCGCCCTGACCGATGTAGGTGCTCCAGCGCACGATGTCCGGGTCGCCCTTGAGCGTGGCTTCGAGCTTGTCCACCGCTTTGCGGGTTTCCTCGATGGAGGCGTTTTGCGGCAGGTTCAGGTCCAGCAGGATTTCCGGGCGATCCGAGGACGGGAAGAATTGGTTCTGCACAAAACGCATGCCCACCACCGACAGCAGGAACAGCAGCACCGTGATGCCGATGGCCCACCAGCGATTGCGCATGCTCCACAGCAAGCCCCCATTGAACGCTCGCCCGATGCGCCCCGGCTCCGCCGAATGGGGTTTCACCTTAGTGCTGAGGATGTGCACGCCGATTACCGGGGCGAACAGCACCGCGACAATCCATGAGACGAGCATCGCCACGGCGATCACCGCGAACAAAGTGAAGGTGTACTCGCCGGCCGAGCTGGCATTGAGACCGATCGGAACGAAACCGGTGACCGTCACCAGGGTCCCGGTGAGCATCGGGAAAGCGGTCGAGGTGTAGGCGAACGTCGCCGCCTGTTCCTTGGTATCGCCCAGCTCCAGGCGCGAGACCATCATCTCGACGGTGATCATCGCATCGTCCACCAGCAGGCCCAGGGCAATGATCAACGCCCCGAGGGAAATCCGCTGCATGGTGATGCCGCTGTATTCCATGAACACGAACACCATCGCCAGCACCAGCGGGATCGAACACGCCACCACCAACCCGGCGCGTACACCGAGGCTGACGAAACTGACGACCAGCACAATCACCACGGCTTCGAACAACGCGCTGGTGAAGCCGCCGACGGCCTCTTCCACCACTTGGGCCTGGTCGGAAACGGTGTGCACTCCGACGCCCACGGGCAAGTCGGCGGTCAGGTCAATCATGCGCTGGTGCAGCGCCTTGCCGAAGACTTGGATGTTGCCGCCTTTCTGCATGGCGATGGCCAGACCAATAGCCTGCTGCCCGTTATAGCGAAACTCCGGACTCATCGGATCGACGTAGCCACGGCGAATGTCAGCGACGTCGGCCAGTCGATAGAACCGGTCATTGAGCCGCAGGTTGACGTTGGCCAGGTCTTTTTCGGACGCGAACTGCCCGGACGTGCGCACGGAAATCCGCTCGGGTCCCGCCTCGATCACCCCGGCCGGGGTCACGGCGTTCTGGGCTTGCAGGCTCTGCAATACCTGGCGTTCATCAATGCCCAGCGCCGCCAGTTTGCGCGTGGAGAAATTCAGGTAAAGGACTTCGTCCTGCTGACCGACCATCTCGATCTTACCCAGCCCCGGTACGTCACGGATCTCGGCGCGGGCCTGCTCGACGTAGTCACGCAACTGGCGCATCGACAAACCGTCGGCCGTGAAGGCGTAGACAGAACCGAACACGTCACCGAACTCGTCGTTGAACGACGGTCCCTGAATGCCCTGGGGAAACTGGCCCTTGATGTCGCCGATTTTCTTGCGCACCTGGTACCAGATTTCCGGAATGTCCTTGGCCTTGGTGGTGTCGCGCAGGTTCACGTAGACCGTGGATTCGCCGGGGCGGGTGTAGCTTTTCACGTAGTCGAGGGAGTCGAGTTCTTCGAGTTTTTTCTCGATACGGTCGGTGATCTGCTTGAGGGTTTCTTCCTGGGTCGCACCGGGCCAGCGGCTCTGGATCACCATGGTTTTGATGGTGAACGAAGGATCTTCCTCGCGGCCCAGGTTCATGTACGAGAACACGCCCATCAGCAGGCCGACGAACATCAGGTACCAGACGAACGACTGATGCTTGAGCGCCCATTCGGATAAGTTGAAACTCCCTTTCATTGTGGGCTGTCCTCATCGACTTTCACTTTTTGCCCCGGTTTGAGGCTATTCACACCGGCCGTGACGACACGCTCGCCGTTCTTCACACCGCCGGCCAGCACGACGCTGCCGTCGGTGCGACTGATGAGGCTGACATCCCGGGGGGACACGGTTTGCGTCTGCGGATCGACGACCCAGATCCGGGTTTTACCTTCGACCTCCTGCAATACGCTCACAGGCAGTTCGATTCGGGGTTTGACCGTAGAACTCAAGGTCACGCTGATCGCCGTACCCAGACGAAACGCAGGCGGTGTATCGGCCAGGGTCAGACGCGCGCGCCGGGTGCGGGTCGTGCTTTCGGCCTGGGGCTCGATTTCCCGCACGATGGCCGTGGTGCTGATTTCCGGGTTCAACTGCGAGGCGACCTGAAACACCACATCCTTGGGCAATTGGTCGATCAAGGTGTCCGGCAGATCGATCACCGCTTCCTTGATGTCCGGTTGTGCCAGGGTCACGACCTGCTGGCCAGCGGTGACGACCTGCCCGGCCTCGGCATTCCACGCGGTGACCACCGCCTTGTGGTCGGCACGTAATTCAACGTAGTTGAGCTGATCCTTGGCCTGATTGACCGCAGCCCGGGCCTGATCAAGCGACGCCTGGGTGGTTTTCAGATCGGTCTGCGCGGAGTCGAGTTGTGCCTGCGAGCCCACGCCACGATCAAACAGATCCTGCTGCCGCCGCGCGGTGGCCTGGGCGTTGATGAATTGCGCCTGGATGCTCGCCAGATCACCTTCGGCCGACCGCAACTGGTTCTGCTGGTCGGTGGGATCGAGCGAGGCGAGCAAGGCGCCTTTCTCGACTTCGGCGCCGACGTCGACGCTGCGACTGGCAATGCGTCCGGGCACCCGGAAGCCGACATTGCTTTCGTAACGAGCCTGGATGTTGCCGGCAAAACGCCCGAGGGTTTCTTCACCCAGTGCCTGCACCTTGATCGACAGCACCGGGCGCACGGGCTCCGGTGGTGATTCTTCTTTCGAGCAGGCCACCAGCATCACGCAGGCCAACACCCACAATAGAGGCTTCATGGCTTAGCCTCCGTGGCCAGGTCCTTGTAGGTGTTTTCGACGACTTTCACCGTCACACCGGGGTGCAGCAACTGGCCGCCGGCGATGACGACTTTTTCGCCACCATTCAGACCGGCGCTGATGATGACTTTACCGGTCAGGTAGCGGCCGACGGTGACCGGGTGCAATTGCGCCTTGCCCTCCGCGTCCACCAGCCACACCGCCGGTTCGTTGACTTTTTTGGTCAGCGCCGACCATGGCAATTCAACCGCGGCTTTGCCACGGGTGGTGCCGGTAGCGCTCACCACCGAGCCCAGTTGCATGCCTTGCGGCAGGCTGTCGAGGGTGACCTTGACCTGCACCGTACCCGTCTGCTCGGAGACTGCCGGGGTGATTTCGCGCACGGTGCCAGTGGTTTTGATCGCCGGGTTATCGAGCAGGCTGACCACCACCGATCTGTCTGTCGGCGGTTCGATCAGCAGCGATTCGTAGACGTTGAACACCGCGTCGCGCTCACCGTCCTGGGCCAGGCTGAAGATCGGCACCGTAGCCTGTACCACCTGGCCGACCTCGGCCTGACGCGCCGTGATCACACCCGGCGCATCGGATATCAACGCGGTGTAGCTCAGTTGTTCGCGGGCATTGGCCAACTGCGCCTGGGCCGCCGCCAGCGAACTCTGGCTGCTGCGCAACGCCGCTTGTGCCGAGTCATATTCGCTTTGGCTGGTGTAGCCCTTGGGCAGGAGTTTTTGCTGACGCACGAATGACGCGGCGTTCTGTTTGACCTTGGCTTGCTCGGCGACGACCTGGGCCTGGGCTGAATCGACACTGGTTTGCAGGTCTTTGGGATCAAGCCGGGCGAGTACCTGTTTGGCGGCAATTCGGTCTCCAACATCGACCGTGCGCTGGATGATCTTGCCGCCAACACGGAACGACAATTCAGTCTGCACCCGTGCCTGAACATCGCCGGTCAAGGTGACGCTGGCGGCGTAATCGGCCGGCTTCACCTCTTGCACGAACACCCGTGGGCGGTCCTTTTCGACTGGTTTCTCTTTGTCGCAAGCACTCAGCAAGGCCAACAGGCTCAGGCCAAGCACCACTTTTAATCCGGGACCAGCCATGCAGACTCCTTTGCGTTTTACGGGCGCGATTCGTCTGTCAGCTTAGAACAGGGTTTCAGGGGTGCACGCAGCAGCGGCAAAAAAGCGCAGGAGGCGCGGTCATACTTACTAGCAGTAGAGCCATTGGGCGTGAGAGTGATGGCATCGAACTAAATGGAATGCCGAATTTTTTTTGCGCTCGTATCGGGGTTGCGATCATGAGCACTGGCCCGATACGAAAAATTCGGTAAGTCACTTAGGTGCGAAGGTGAAACTGGCGGTGTCTCACCAGTAGTCGCCACAGGCTTGTGACGCTCGACAAAACTCTTCAGCGTGGGAATGGTCTTAGGATCACGGGCAGCCCAGGAAGATCCTACTCGCGCCGAAAGCGTAAGAGCGCCCAGTCCAAGCGATATAAAGCCAAAAATCGCAGCGGCCTCCGTGTCTTTGTTAATGGCAGCAACGGCAGCGCCAACCCCCGAAACGGCCGAAACCATTAACGTGACGCCTACAACTACCGACGCCGTGGCCCCCAACGTGACTTTACCAGGCAACTGCCCTGCCGCCCCCCATTGCAATGCGTCCCTTGCCAGCTTGTAAGGAATGGCAGGTTTTAAAACCATGCGGGCATTAAGCACGCCGAGCAGGCTGGAGATAAGCCTGGAAAACTGCCCCGTCGGATCAGTGAAATTCACCGGATCCCCCTGACAATACGCATACACATTCCACCCGCCTCGCCCAAACGGACTCAATCGGTCAGGACTATTAAAGCGCATCAGCACCGGATTGAACGCCCGATGCCCATTGCCCAGTAAATAATGCCCGGTGACCCGATCGACCGCCTCGCCGTTGAAGCCCAGCAGACTGCCCAGACCACTCTCGGCCCGTCGATGACCATAGGCTGTATAAACCTGACGCACCGATCCACCCGGCTCGGTAGTCTGCAATACGGAACGCTGCTGATCGGTGGTGAGCAGCTGACTGTTACGCACACCACCCTGACGTAATTGCAGCGCCAGCAGATGCTGGTCGTGCTGGAAGACGCTCTGACTGGCCTGACCTTGCAGTTCGGTCGTCAGGTGTTCGTGGCGGTAAAATCGTTGAAGCTTTACTTGCCCTGCAGGCTCACGCTCAGCCAGTTGGTCCAGTGCGTCATAGTGATAGCGGCACAGTTCTGTTTTCAGCATCATGAGGGCCTCCACTCGATGCGTTTAGCTTGCACTGCCGAAAGGGATTAGACACCTAGCAGATCTGCTAGTACTGGATGAAAAACCGTCTCGCCAACTCGCCACTTCAGCACAAGACAGCTATTTTCCCTGCACGGCAAGAACCGTTGGATGCGGTAGATCAAACCTAAGGAAGCCCATGCTCAAGACCCTCGCGGTGGCCAATTACCGCTCCATCAACAAACTGGTGATCCCGCTGGGTCGGCTGAACCTGATTACCGGCCCCAACGGCAGTGGCAAATCCAATCTCTACCGGGCGCTGCGCCTGCTGGCGGAAACCGCTCAGGGCGGTGTGGTCAATGCCCTGGCCCGCGAAGGTGGGCTGGATTCGACCTTTTGGGCCGGTCCGGAAACCCTCTCGCGACGCATGCGAAATGGCGAAGTGCCGATTGAGTCGACCGTACGACACGGCCCCAAACGCCTGCGTCTGGGGTTCGCCAGCGATGATTTCAGCTATTCAATAGCCCTCGGATTGCCCGAGCCGAGCCGGTCTGCGTTCTCCCTGGATCCGGAAATCAAAAAGGAATGCATCTGGTCCGGCCCTTTCTACCGCCCGGCCAGCCTGCTGGTGGATCGCGACGGCCCGATGATCCGCGCCCGGGCCAGCCGTAGCTGGGATGTGCTGGCTCAACACACGCCAACATTCGACAGCTTGTTCGACCAGGTTGGCAGCCTGCGGGCCTCGCCGGAAGTGCTGCAAATGCGTGAATTCATCCGCCGTTGGCGTTTCTACGATCACTTTCGCAGCGACGCCGATGCCCCGGTGCGTCAGCCGCAACTGGGCACCCGCACCCCGGTGTTGCACCACGACGGCAGGGATTTGGCGGCGGCGTTGCAAACCATCATCGAAATCGGCGACCCCGATGCACTGCAGAACGCGATCAGCGACGCGTTTCCCGGTGCACGACTGCATGTCCAGCCGATGGCGGGCGGACGCTTTGCTATCGAGTTTTATCAGGAAGGCTTGTTGCGGCCGTTGTCGGCGGCTGAGTTGTCGGACGGGACGTTGCGTTACTTGCTGCTGGTGGCAGCGCTGTTGACGCCCCGGCCACCGACTTTGATGGTACTCAACGAACCGGAAACCAGCCTGCATCCGGACCTGCTGCCCGCATTGGCACGCTTGATCATTCGCGCGTCGGAGCAGTGTCAGGTGTGGGTGGTGTCCCATGCACGGCGACTGATTTCGGCGCTGCAAGAGGACCCGGAGTGCAATTGCATCGTGCTGGAGAAAAACCTCGGGCAGACCGGGATCGTTGGGCAGCGAATGCTGGATGAGCCGGCGTGGTACTGGCCCGACTAAGTGGCGCCTGGAGAAGCTTCGCAAAGACTAATGTCTCTCGGCATTTGCCGAGGCGACGTAAGACGGCTATTTTCCCTTGCGCCGTAGGACGGATCTTTATTTCAGACTCCCCCTCCAAGGACGGACCGCTTTTGGCCAGACTCCCCGGCCGAACCATCACAAGGAAGAGAACATGGCAGACGTGAAAGTGCCCCAACCGATGAATTCGCAGGACATCGTCAAATGGCTGGTGGCGTTGCGCAGGGCGTTGAAGGCCAGGGTGGCCTGACCTGTTTCGAGACATCGCTCCCACATGAAATTTGCAGGCAATAAAAAACGCCGACGCTATTGGTAGCCGTCGGCGTTGGAAACCTTGAAGGGGTTTACCTCGCGAATCAGAACGCCGGCAGTACCGCGCCGCTGTACTTCTTCTCGATGAATGCTTTCACTTCCGGACTGGTCAAGGCTTTGGCCAGTTTCTGGATGGCAACGCTGTCCTTGTTGTCTGGACGAGCCACCAGGAAGTTCACGTAAGGCGAATCCGCGCCTTCGATCACCAGCGCATCTTTAGCCGGGTTCAGGCCTGCTTCCAGCGCGTAGTTGGTGTTGATCATGTCCAGGTCGACCTGGTCCAGCACACGCGGCAGCATGGCGGACTCAAGCTCCTTGAACTTGAAGTTGTGCGGGTTCTTGGCGATGTCTTTCGGGGTCGCCAGGGCGTTTTTCGGGTCTTTCAACTCGATCAGGCCAGCCTTCTGCAGCAGGATCAGGGCACGGCCACTGTTGCTGCCTTCGTTAGGAATGGCAATGGTCGCGCCGTCTTTGAGCTCGGCCAGGGTTTTGACTTTCTTCGAGTAGCCACCGAACGGTTCAACGTGAACACCGATCACGGTTTCCAGGTGAGTGCCTTTGCCTTCGTTGAAGCTTTTCAGGTACGGCAGGGTCTGGAAGTAGTTGGCGTCCAGACGCTTCTGGTCGACCTGCACGTTCGGTTGAACGTAGTCGGTGAACACTTTGATTTCCAGATCCACGCCTTCTTTGGCGAGGGTTGGCTTGATCAGTTCAAGAATCTCGGCGTGTGGAATCGGGGTCGCCGCTACCACCAGTTTCTCGCCAGCCTGGGCCAGACCCGTGGTCAGGGCAGCCGCCAGTGCGGTGAACAACAGAACCTTTTTCATGCAGTGTCCTTATCGAAAATCACAGTCGCTTGTGGCGACGGCTATTAATACGTGTGCCAGTGAAGTGCTATCGCTGGCGTGATGCGGACAATACCGGGATTTTTTATTCCCGAACAATATCTTTTATTCACTTTCATATTCCATTTTGTTCATACCGCTCTAGCCCGCACCTTACCCTGTAGGAGCGAGCTTGCTCGCGATGAACGCAGGGACAACACGGGCATCCAGAAAACCCGCGTCATCGTTGACGACCATCGCGAGCAAGCTCGCTCCTACAGGAGGGCGACGTCCTTAAGTATTTGTTTCAAGGCTTCTTTCTCGGCATCGGAGGCGTTGCCGAGAATCTGCTTGAGCTGCTGCTCGATCCGCTTCAGGCCTTCATCCGGCAAATTCAAATGCTCAGGCAAGATTTCATCGCCCGTACTCACCAGCAACGCAAAGTGAATGACGTTTTCCAGCTCCCGGGTATTGCCCGGCCAGCTGTGTCGTTCCAGCACGCGTTGCGCGGCCTCGCTGATCAGCGGTACCGGCAAGTCCAGACGTTGGCTGTAGATGCCGAGAAAGTACTCGGCCAACGACAGAATATCGCCTACCCGGTCGCGTAATGCCGGCAGCTCGAGCTGGCCTTCGCTGAGGTAGTGATAGAGCCGCTCATGAAATTTTCCGGCGGCGACAGCCTGGGCCAGGTCGATGCTGGTGGCGGCAACCAGGCGCACATCCACCGGGCTCGGCTGGTGCGCACCGACACGGGTGACTTCGTGATTTTCCAGGGCGGCGAGCAATTTGATCTGAATCGGCAACGGCAAATCGCCGATCTCGTCCAGGTACAAGGTGCCGCCGTTGGCCGAACCGAACCAGCCGGCACGGCTGCTGGCCGATCCGCTGAAGCTGCCTGCGGCATAACCGAACAATTCGGCGTCGGCGTAGGTCGGGCTGATCGCGCCGCAGTTGACCGAGACAAATAACCCGCCGCGATCACTGGCACGATGGATATGCCGCGCCAGCAATTCCTTGCCGGTGCCGGTTTCACCCCGGATCAGCACCGAGATCGAACGCGGTGCCAGTTGTTCCAGCTCCTGGCGCAATTGCCGCGAGCGTGGATCGACGAACACCAGCGCTTTGGCACGGATGCTCAGAGGACTTTTTTCAGCGTCGGGAAAGGTCAGCAGCGGCTGACCGAAGGTTTCAAAACTCATGGCAGACTCCCGCCCCAAACCGCCGGGAGACGGGGGCGTTTAAAAAGTGGAAAGGTTCAAGCGCGGCGCAGGGCGTGATGTTCCATGCGGTTTTGCAGGCGATAGAGGTATGCAAAGCCCTGCTCCCAGCGCTGGTGACCGGACTTGACGTTGATGTGCCCTGCACCTGCCAGGATCCCCGCTTCCGCCCCCCAGTTACGCGCCAGCTCCAGCGCCCGCGGCGCACTGACGGCGGCGTCGTTGTCAGAACTGACGACCTGGCTCGGAAACGGCAACAGGTCGGTAGGAATCGGCGCAAAGTTGCGCAGCGCCGGCGCGCAGCTCGGGCGCTCGACGTCTGCAGGCGCGACCAGCAAGGCGCCGCGAACCTGACGCAAGTACGGCAACGGCGCCGTCGCTGCCCAATGGGCGACGGTGATGCAGCCCAGACTGTGGGCAATCAGGATCACCGGTGTACTGTCGGCAGCGATCGCCTCGGCAAGCGCCGCGACCCAGTCTTCACGTCGCGGTGTCAGCCAGTCGGCCTGCTCCACCCGTGCGCTGTTCGGCAGACTGTTCTGCCAATGGCTTTGCCAATGATCTTCCGGCGATCCTTGCCAGCCCGGCACAATCAGGTAGCGAATTGATTCGTTGCGCATGGGGAAGCTCTCCTGCTGCGTGTCTGTTCCCGGTCGAGTATAGGGAGGAGAGTTATATTCGTTAAGGAATAAGAAGCTATTTATTAAGACCTATATAGAATATATAACATGACCATTGTGGGAGCGGAGTGGTTTTTCAGATGGAATAAAAAAGGGACCGCACCCTGCCAAGGAGACGGCCCCGGAAAACTCAAATTCTGTCAGCGCTGATCAACAATCCTGGCGCAGATGATTGGCGAAATGTGTTATCCAAGAAAGGAATATTTAATTACTTTAATAGACCTTAATTGCATAAGACAATTCACCCCCCACGGCAACCGCCAATCATCGTTGCTTGCGTCACACCGTAGCGTCCCTTTGGGTCAAATTGATGACGACGTCTACACATTTGAGTTTCCGGGAACAATGATCAAACCTGAGCGGCACGCACCTGCTGCGGCTCTGTCGATTCCTCGCGCACAAACCGGTTCGCCCGCCCGAACGTGCCGAAATCATTGAAACGCACACCCATCTCGCGCATCACCTTGTGCGCCACCGAAGCCGTCATCTGGCGGATGTAGAACGGTTCCTTCACCACGAAGTGATGAATCCCGTGGGTGCTGCCGAAGTTGAAGCAGAACGCCTGCAACGGCCACAGCCACCAAGGATTCAACACCTGTGTCTGTTGCATCACGTTGCCCGGTTCCACGTCGCCGTAGTAGTGCATGTTCGAGCTGATGAAATGTAGGCAAAAGGTGCGTAATACGTTCGGGCCGATGATCACCACCACCGCAATATCAATGACCTGCATCACCGACAACGTGTTCGCCGACCATTCAATCGGCGCCCCCAGCAAATGGGCGATGCCATTGGCCGCGTGGAAACCGAGGAACACGTACCACGCGCCCCAATGCATCAGCGCCAACGGCGCGTAGACCGTCAGCGTGCGCTTAATGATGCTGAGTTTATGCGCCCGGGTTTTCGCCCGCAGCATGCGGATGAACGCCGACATCACGTTGTCGCCGACCATCAGCAGCCGGGCAATGCCCCAGGGTTCGCCATTGGTGATTGCCCGCTCTTCCATATCGGTTTCCGTGCCGGAGACCTTGTGATGGTTGAGGTGCAGATGACGGCGAATCCACGGGTTGATAGTGCTCGGGCGCGCCAGCCAGACCAGGCCCATCATCAGGTTGTGCGGCACCCGCTGTTTGCGAAAGTACATGCTGTGAATCAGGTCGTGTTCCAGTTCGTGGGTCAGCGAAGCAAAAAAACCGTTGAGCAACAGGCACGCCCACCACGCCAAATGCCCCGTCATGTAGAGCGCCGCCGAACCGATCATCCCGGCCAGCGCGAAGGCCAGAATGCCTGCGCCCAGGGCATCCTGGTGCTTGAGAATCGGGTAGTGCTTGCGCAATTGGGCTCCCTTGGCCAGCACCACTTCACGAATATGCGCCGAGCGTTGAGCAACATTCAGTCGCTGGGGACTTGCAGAAGTACCGTGCATGCTTCCATCCTCTGGTTATTGATGTTCGCATCCTGCCCGCTGCATCCTCTCGTAGTGGTAGCCGTGAACGCCAACCTGTTGACCGGAAGCGCCAATCAGCATGACTGAACCGACCTCCCTCGCCAGCTGGACCCGCGCATTGCGCAAGCAGCTCGACGCCCTGGGCCTCGACAGCACGGCGTTGTGCCAGCAAGCCGGGCTCGACCCACAACTGATGGACGACCCGAACGCGCGCTACCCGTTGTCCGGCACAACACGCCTGTGGGAACTCGCAGTGCAGGTCAGCGGCGACCCGGCGATTGGCTTGCGCGTCTCACGCTTCGTCAGCCCCACCACGTTTCACGCCCTTGGTTATGCGCTAGTGGCCAGCGGCAGTTTGCGCGAGGTGTTCGAGCGCATCGTGCGTTATCACCAGGTGGTCAGCGATGCGCTGGAGCTGGAACTGACCCGCGCTGAAGACCGCTACCACTTCCGCCTGAAAATCCCGCCGGGCAATCCCGCCCCGGCCTACGAAGCCATCGATGCCTTCACTGCGATTTATGTGCGCACTTGCCGCAATCGCCTGGGCCGCGACTATGCCCCGCTGGCGGTGTACCTGCGTCGCCCGGAACCGGCGGACGCGCACCAATGGCACAAGGTGTTCCGCTCACCGGTTTATTTTTCCACCGATGAAGACCGGTTGGAGTTCGCGCTGGCTGATTTCGACAGTCATCTGGACGACGCCAACCCGGAACTGGCCGAACACAACGAAACCGTACTCAAGCGTACCCTGGCGCAGCTCAAGCCGTTGACCTGGGAGCGCAAGGTACGCGATGCCATCGAAGAGCAATTGCCGGAAGGTGAACCCAGCGCCGAACACATCGCCAAGGCCTTGCATCTGAGCCTGCGCAGCTTGCAACGGCACTTGGCTGACGAGGGTTGTCGGTTCGATACGCTGCTCAACGAAAGCCGCGAAAACCTGGCGCTGTTGCACCTGCGCGATCCACAGGTGTCGTTGAGCGAGATCAGTTATCTGTTGGGGTTTGCCGATACCAGCAGTTTCAGCCGCGCTTTCAAACGCTGGACGGGGATGACGCCGGGACAGTTCCGGGATGGATTAAGGTGATTGACTGAAAAGTGGGTTGTCTGGGTCGGCCTCTTCGCGAGCAGGCTCGCGAAGAGGCCCAGTCAGAGTGTCGCCAACGCCCGCAACCGCCCTGCATCGAGAATCTCGATCTCGCCATACCCCAGATTCAAAATCCCCTGCCCCTGCAAATCCTTGAGGATTTGATTGGTGGTCTGGCGCGACAGCGACAACATTGAAGCAAGCTGCTCCTGCGGCAATTGCAGGACGCGGCGTGGTTCGTCGATCTGGCCGTATCCTTCAGCGATCATCAGCAAGCGGTGCGCCAGCCGTGCCTGGGCCGGCATCAGGCTCAGCTGTTCGAGATTGATAAAGGTCAGGCGCAGTTTCTGGCTCATCAGCAACGCCAATTGACGCCAGTGCGCCGGTTGCTCGTCCAGCAAGGCGAGCAATGCGGTTTGCGGGATGTGCAACAGCATGCACTGACCTACGCCAAACGCATCATGGGTACGTGGCTGACCATCGAACAGGCAGATTTCACCGAACCAATGCGGCGGCTCCACCAGGCTCAGCAATGCTTCTTTACCCTGTTCGTTCACGGCGCCGATACGCACCGCGCCTTCAAGCACCGCGTACAGGCCACAAGGTGGATCACCGCGCTGGAACAAGCGCTGACCCGCCGCCAAATGCCGCACCCGCGCGGCAGTCAGCAGACTATCCTGTAAGGAAACAGGCAAATGGCTGAACCATTGACCACGCATCAGGCGCGGGCGCCAGACCTGCATATCCATGAAAACTCCTAGAGATTGTCGCCTGGCTGACAGAGCAAAAAACGGCCCCGAGGCAAGATCAGTCACCCTACAGGAGGAATAACAATGAAAAAAAGCCTCGTTGACCATCTCAGTCAATACGCCGCCTACCACCGTGACCCGCGCAACATCGCCACTCACTTTGTCGGCATTCCGCTGATTGTCGTGGCGGTGGCTGTGTTGCTATCCCGTCCACAATGGGCCGGGGGCTGGTTTTCTCCAGCGGTGCTGGTGTCGCTGGCTTCGGCGTGGTTCTACCTGCGTCTGGAGCTGCGCCTCGGTGTTCTGATGACAGTGTTGTTGGGGCTGTGCGTTTGGGCGGGTCATGTACTGGCGCAGCAAAGCACGCTGGTCTGGCTGGCGAGCGGTGTCGGGATGTTTGTGGTGGGCTGGGCGATCCAGTTTGTCGGGCATCACTACGAAGGGCGCAAGCCGGCGTTTGTCGATGATGTGACGGGGCTGATTGTCGGGCCGTTGTTTGTGGTCGCTGAGTTGGCGTTCATGCTGGGGTTGCGGCATGAATTGAAAGAGCAGATCGAGGCACGGGTTGGGGGTGTGCGGGTCAATCCGAATCGGGCTGCTGTTTAGAATGCAATCGCGGGCAAGCCCGCTCCCACAGGCTTTTGGTTGGTCACAGAAATTGTGTCCGGCCTCGATCCTGTGGGAGCGGGCTTGCCCGCGATGCTTTTAAAGGTTGGCGACTTTCTGCCAGACCTTCGGCTTGAAGAACAGCGTCTCACCTTTGGCCAAACCGATCAGGCTGTCGTGATCCTTCACCACTTCGGCTTCGATCAAATCGCTCTGCCCTTCGACTTTCAGCGTCACCCGGGTCGTCGCGCCCAACGGCCGGATATCCCGCACTTCGGCCGCATGGTGATCTTCCAGTTCATGCCGTGACAGCGACACTTCGTGCGGACGGAACAACACGTGTTTGTCTTCGCCCAGATGCAAACGGTTCGAGTCACCGAGGAAGTGATAAACGAAATCGCTGGCCGGGTTTTCATAGACGTCGCCCGGTGAGCCGATCTGCTCGATCACGCCCTTGTTCATCACGACGATGCGGTCGGCCACTTCCATCGCTTCTTCCTGGTCGTGGGTCACGAACACCGAGGTCAGGTTGATGTCTTCGTGCAGCCGCGCCAGCCAGCGGCGCAGTTCCTTGCGGACCTTGGCGTCGAGGGCGCCGAAAGGTTCGTCGAGCAACAACACTTTCGGCTCCACCGCCAGGGCGCGGGCCAGGGCGATACGCTGGCGCTGGCCGCCGGAGAGTTGTTCCGGATAGCGATCCGACAGCCAGTCCAGTTGCACCATGTTCAGCAGTTCGTGGACCTTGGTCGCGATCTGGCTTTCGCTCGGGCGCTGGTTCTTCGGCTTCATCCGCAGGCCGAACGCAACGTTGTCGAACACCGTCATGTGGCGGAACAAGGCGTAGTGCTGGAATACGAAACCGACGTTGCGATCACGCACATCGTGGCCGGACACGTCTTCGCCGTGGAACACGATATTGCCCTGATCCGGGGTTTCCAGGCCGGCAATGATTCGCAGCAGCGTGGTCTTGCCGCAACCGGACGGGCCGAGCAGCGCTACCAGCTCGCCGCTCTGGATGTCCAGGCTGATGTTGTCCAGCGCCTTGAACGCATGAAAATTCTTGCTGACATTACGCACTTCTATCGACATGAAATCATTCCTCCGCGGCGCTGGCGCGCAGGCGGTTAATACGGTTTTCGCTCCACTGCTTGAGCAGCAGGATGAAGAGCGCCAGGATCAGCAACAGGCTCGCCACGGCGAACGCGGCCACGTGGTTGTATTCGTTGTAGAGGATCTCGACGTGCAACGGCAAGGTGTTGGTCACCCCGCGAATGTGCCCGGAAACCACCGATACCGCACCGAACTCACCCATGGCCCGCGCGGTGCACAACACCACGCCGTAGATCAGGCCCCATTTGATGTTGGGCACGGTGACATGCCAGAACATCTGCCAGCCATTGGCCCCCAGCAGACGCGCGGCCTCTTCTTCCTGAGTGCCCTGTTCCTGCATCAGCGGGATCAGCTCCCGCGCCACGAACGGCACGGTAACGAAGATCGTCGCCAGCACGATGCCCGGCAAGGCGAAGACGATCTGGATGTCGTGATCCTGCAACCACGGCCCGAACAGGCCCTGGGCACCAAACATCAACACGTAGACCAGACCGGCGATCACCGGCGATACCGAGAACGGCAGGTCGATCAGGGTCACCAGCATGCTCTTGCCGCGGAACGAGTATTTACTCACGCACCACGCGGCACTGACGCCGAACACCAGGTTCAGCGGCACCGAGATCAGCACCGCAATCAACGTGAGCTTCAGGGCCGACAGTGCATCGGGCTCGAAGATCGCGGTGAAAAACGCGCCCAGGCCATTCTTCAAACCCTGGGACACCACGATAAAAAGCGGCAGCAACAGGAACAGCGCAAAAATCAGCCAGCCAAGACTGATCAGGATGCGTCGCGATGTGGCGCTGCCACGGCGGGCAGCATTGGCCGAGGAAGCGGCAGCAATAGACGATTGGGACATGTTCTGCGCCTCCTTATGGGGTTTCGATGCGCCGCTGCAGCAAGTTGATCAGCAGCAACAGGATGAAAGAAACCACCAGCATCAATACACCAATGGAGGTAGCGCCGGTGTAATCGTACTGGTCGAGCTTGACCATGATCAGCAGCGGCAGGATCTCGGTTTTCATCGGCATGTTGCCGGCGATGAAAATCACCGAACCGTACTCGCCGACCCCGCGGGCAAAGGCCAAGGCAAAACCCGTCAACCAGGCTGGCAACAGCGCCGGCACAAGGATATGGCGGAAAACCTGCAAGGGTTTCGCACCCAGGCACGCCGCCGCTTCTTCCACTTCCCGTGGAATATCAGCCAATACTGGCTGTACGGTACGTACTACGAATGGAAGTGTCACAAAAGTGAGCGCAAGGGTGATGCCCAGGGGGGTGTAGGCGATCTTGAAACCCAGGTCCGCTGCAAACTGACCGACCAGACCGGTGGGGGTATACAGCGCGGTCAGCGCGATACCGGCCACGGCAGTAGGCAATGCGAAGGGCAAGTCGATCATTGCATCGATGACTTTGCGTCCAGGGAAGGTATAGCGCACCAGCACCCAGGCGAGCAGCGTGCCGATGATGCCGTTGATGATCGCGGCATACAGCGCGGTGCCGAAGCTCAGTTTCAACGCCGCCAGCACCCGTGGCGCCGAGATGATTGCCCAGAACTGATCCCAGGTGAGTTGAGCGGCATGCACGAACATCGCCGCCAGTGGTATGAGCACAATCAGGCTGAGGTACACCAAGGTGTAGCCCAGCGTCAGCCCGAAGCCGGGTATGACGGGGGAGATACGACGCGACATAAAAGTCCTTGGTTGAGAACGCACAAAGCCTCGAATAAAAATTCGAGGCTCATGGATGGCTATTTAAGATTACTGCGCCTGGTAGATCTGGTCGAATACGCCGCCGTCGTTAAAGAATTTCGGCTGCGCGGTTTTCCAGCCGCCGAAGTCTTTATCGATGGTCACCAGATCCAGTTTCGGGAACTGCTGGGCGTATTTGGCGGCGACATCCTTGTCACGTGGACGATAGAAGTTTTTCGCCGCGATTTCCTGGCCCGCCGGGCTGTACAGGTGCTTGAGGTACGCTTCGGCGATCTCGGTGTTGCCCTTTTTCTCGGCGTTCTTGTCGACCACGGCCACCGGTGGTTCGGCGAGGATCGACAGCGAAGGCACGACGATGTCGAACTTGTCGGCGCCGCCATCTTCTTTCAGCGCCAGGAACGCTTCGTTTTCCCAGGCCAGCAACACGTCGCCCTGACCGTTGTTGACGAAGGTGATGGTCGAACCGCGAGCGCCGGTGTCCAGCACAGGCACGTGCTTGAACAGGGTTTGCACGTATTCCTTGGCCTTGGCTTCGTCACCGCCGTTGGCTTTGAGGCCATAGGCCCACGCTGCGAGGAAGTTCCAGCGTGCCCCGCCGGAGGTTTTCGGGTTCGGGGTGATCACCGAGACGTCGTTCTTGACCAGATCGCCCCAGTCCTTGATGCCTTTAGGGTTGCCCTTGCGCACCAGGAACACGATGGTCGAGGTGTAAGGCGTGCTCGCTTCCGGCAAACGTTTTTGCCAATCGGCCGGCAGCGACTTGCCGAGCTTGGCGATTTCGTCGATATCACCGGCCAGGGCCAAGGTCACCACGTCGGCACGCAGGCCATCGATCACCGCGCGACCCTGCTTGCCCGAACCACCGTGGGATTGCTGGATTTTCACGGTGTCGCCGGGATTGCTTTTCTTCCAGAAATTGACGAATTCAGCGTTGTAATCCTGGTACAGCTCACGAGTCGGGTCGTATGACACGTTGAGCAGCTCGTAATCCTTGGCAACCGCGGTACCGGCAAACAGGGCACTGGCCAGGGCGGCCAAAGCGAAATGGCGAATCGACGACATGGTGAAAGCTCCTGGAATTCTTGAGTGTTGGCTTTTCTTATGGAGGTGCTGGAATTGGGGTGCCGGTCACGCGGTTTCGCTTCAGCTCGGTTTGTTGCCCGGCTGCTGCAAGCGGAATTTTTCCTTGCGTTCGATCTGAACCACCTGAGCGTTGTGGACAGTGATTTCCACAGCGCCGAAACGCAGGTCGCGCAGGGCGCTCTGGATTTCACGCAGAATGGTTGCTTCGTCCTGGCCGTCAACGCTACGTAGAGATGCGCTCATGGTGCTGCTCCTTCGACTGAGAGGTTGCCTGGCAGTGGCGGCACTGCTTGCGGCGTGGAACCAATAGTAGAGAGGCACAGATATTCTTAAAAAGACTATTTAAGAATGTTTATATAACCATAAGACATTATTTGATGGGGCAAGGGTTTGCGGGGGGGGTCACGCTGCAAATCCCCGTGGGAGCGAGCCTGCTCGCGAAGAGGGACTGACATCCAGCATTGATATTGGCTGACAGACCGCTTTCGCGAGCAGGCTCGCTCCCACAGGGTTTGCCGGTTGCTAACCGATCACCGGCGCATGCAGCCAATCCAGTTGCCCGGCCGGCACTGGCCGCCCAAACCAGTACCCCTGCCCCAGATCACTGCCGTGTTCGAGCAGGAACGCCGCCTGCTCAAGCTGCTCGATCCCCTCCGCATGCACCTGCATTCCCATGCTCTGCGCCAGGGCGATGATCACCCGCACGATGGCGGCGTCGTCTTCGTCCCACGGCAACCCGGCGACAAAACCCTGATCGATCTTGAGCTTCTGCACCGGCAAGCGCTTGAGCCGTAGCAGTGATGAATAGCCCGTGCCGAAATCGTCGATGGCCAGCCGCACTCCCAACTCACGCAGGCGATGCATTTGCTCCAGCGCGACTTCCGGGTCCTCCATCACCGCGCTTTCCGTGACTTCCAACTCCAGGCAGGCCGGGTCCAGCCCGGTTTCGTGCAGCACTTGCGCCACTTGCTGGTACAGCTCGCGGCAGGCGAACAGGCGCGAGGAAACATTCACCGCGACAAACGACAACACCACGCCTGCCTGCTGCCAAAGGCACATTTGCCGGCAGGCCTGCTGCATCACCCAGGCGTCGATGTCGGCGATCAGACCGGTTCGCTCGGCGACGGGAATGAATTCTGCCGGCGACACCAAACCGCGTTGTGGATGTTCCCAGCGCACCAGCGCTTCGACGCCGATCAACCGACCGGACTGAAGGTCGTGAACCGGTTGGTAATAAACGCGCAATTGCTGCTGATCCAGCGCACGGCGCAATTCGAAGGCAGTCTCGACCCGCTGCCGGGCATGGACGGTCAACTCTTCGGTATAGAGTGCATAGCCATTGCGGCCAGCGCTTTTGGCCTTGAACAGCGCCGAATCGGCATTGCGCAACAATTGTTCGGCGCTCAAGGCATCGCTGGGGAACAGGCTGATACCGATGCTGGCGTTGATAAACAGCGGATGCCCATCGATCGGGAACGGCTCCTTGAGGCCATCAATGATTCGCTGGGCCAGCGCCGCCGCCTGCACCAACTGCGGGCAGCTTTCGGCCAGCACGGCGAACTCGTCGCCTCCCAGTCGAGCCAGGGTAATGCCGGCTCCGAACATGGCCTTCAAGCGCTCAGCCACCGCTTTGAGCAACTGGTCACCGATGGTGTGCCCGAGACTGTCGTTGATCATCTTGAAGTGATCCAGATCGATCAGCAGCAATGCGCAACCGCGCTTGTGGATCTGCGCCGACGCCAAAGCCTGCTCGGCACGGTCGGTGAACAGCAGGCGGTTGGGCAAGTCCGTCAACGGATCGTGGTGCGCCAGGTGCATCAGTTCGTGTTCGGAGTTTTTGATCGCGCTGATGTCGGAAAACACTGCCACGTAGTGGCTGCGCTGGCCCATTTCATCATGAATGACGCGGATGGTTTGCCATTGCGGATAGATTTCGCCGCTTTTGCGGCGGTTCCAGATCTCACCGCTCCACTCACCGGTGCTGTCGAGCGACGCGAACATCGCCTGGTAGAAATCTGCCGGGTGACGGCCAGACTTGAACAGGCTGGGTCGCTGCCCCATGACCTCTCCAGTTTGATAGCCGGTGATTTCCATGAAAGCGCGGTTAACATGCACGATCAATCCGTCACAGTTGGTGACCAGCACGCCTTCGCGGGTGCAATCAAATACGGCAGCCGCTTGCCGCAAACGCTCACGGTCTTCGCTCCGTTCGCGCAATTGGGCACCGCCACCCAGGCAACGCAACAGTCGCGCCCGGGCAACGAAGATCAACCCGGCGCTGATCGCCACCCACACATAACCGTTGATCAGTTGCCACCGCAACAGCTCAGCCGAGCTATCGAAGAAACTGTTCAATAAGTAGCCACCAAGCGGTAGCCAGACCACAGAAAGCAACAGGTAAAGCAGCGCTGCGCGCAAGGCATCGCGATAGCTGGCAGACATAAGACCGTCCATGTCCCTACAAAAAAACCGGGATTATAGGTTAAAGACACATCCAGCCACTCTTATCTGAAAGGGCGACTGGTTTTCTCTGTGGGCTTGGTGATAATGCAACGGCTGTTTTTTTCTTTATCGAGGGCCCTACAGGCTATGTGGTACGAAGGTTTTCTCGGCTTGTCGCCCTGGTCACTGGTGGCAGTCACCTTACTGATGACCCACGTGACGATCGTCGCCGTCACGGTCTATCTGCACCGCTATTCAGCCCACCGCTCTTTGGAGCTGAATGCCGGCCTGAAACATTTCTTTCGCTTCTGGCTGTGGCTGACCACGGCGCAGAACACCCGCGAGTGGACGGCCATTCACCGCAAGCATCACGCCAAATGCGAAACCGTCGATGACCCGCACAGCCCCGTTATCAAGGGCTTGTCCACGGTCTTGCGCAAAGGTGCCGAGCTGTACCGCGCCGAAGCGGAAAACCCCGAGACCCTGCGCATCTACGGCAAGAATTGCCCCGAAGACTGGATCGAGCGCAACCTCTACAGCCGCTACCCGCTGCTGGGCGTGGCGATCATGGGCGTCATCGACCTGCTGCTGTTCGGTACCATCGGTATCACCATCTGGGCCATCCAGATGATGTGGATTCCGGTCTGGGCCGCAGGCGTAGTCAACGGCCTGGGCCATGCCATCGGCTACCGCAACTTCGAGTGCCGCGATGCGGCGACCAATCTGGTGCCCTGGGGCATCCTGATCGGCGGTGAAGAACTGCACAACAACCATCACACCTACCCTAACTCGGCCAAACTGTCGGTGAAGAAGTGGGAATTCGATCTGGGCTGGGCCTGGATTCAAGTGTTCAGCTTCCTGCGCCTGGCCAAGGTTCAGCGCGTCGCGCCGATTGCCCACCGTGTCGAAGGCAAGGGCAACCTGGACATGGACACTGCCATGGCCATCCTCAACAACCGCTTCCAGATCATGGCCCAGTACCGCAAATTAGTGATCGGCCCGCTGGTCAAGCAAGAGCTGGCCAAGGTCGATCATTCGGTCCGCCACCAGTTCCGTCGCGCCAAACGCCTGCTGTCGCGGGAAACCAGCCTGCTGGATGACAAACACCACGTACGCATCCAGAACATGCTCGAGCACAGCCAGGCACTGAAGGTAATTTACGAAAAACGCCTGGCCTTGCAGCAGATCTGGGTCAAGACCAGTTCAAATGGTCATGACATGCTGGCCGCCATCAAGGATTGGGTACACGAAGCCGAAGCCAGCGGGATTCAATCCCTGCGCGACTTCGCCGATCAGCTCAAAACCTATTCCCTGCGCCCTGCTGCCTGACACTACAAAACTGTGTGCGAGCCTGCTCGCTCCCACATTGATTGACGACCGCCCGGCGGGAGCAAGCTCCCTCGCCACAGAAAGCGGGAACTTCACCTCAAATCGCCCCTCTCAAAGACACTTCGCCATCCAGGCGGGCTTCGTGTTGGCCGCTGTCGAACCTGCGGCACGCCCTTTGAGATTTGTGCCGATGGTCAATAAAAACCTGAAAGACAACCCATCTCCACCGCAGTGGCCCGAGACTGCGCAAACCCTATTGGCGCTGATGCACGCCCAAGGTGAAGTGGCGCGCCTGAGCGAACGCGAACAGTTGCTCAGCACCCTACTGGTGAGCGTCAACGCAGTGCTCTGGGCATTCAATTGGGAAACCCGTCAGGTGCTGTATGTCAGCCCTGCATATGAACGGATCTTCGGCCGCTCTGCCGATCTACTGCTGGCCGACTCCAACCAATGGCGCGACGCCATCTATCCCGACGACCTGGAATACGCCGAGCGCAGCCTGACGGACGTGCTGGAAAAAGGCGCCGTCGAAGACCGCGAGTACCGGATCATCGACGCCGACGGCCAGGTCCGCTGGCTCAGCGACAAATGCTTTATCAACCGTCAAGCCGAGCCCGGTCAGCCGGTGATCATTGTCGGCATCGCCGAAGACATCACCGACAAGAAGCTGATGGAAACCGAGCTGCAACGCCTGGCCACCACCGATGCCCTGACCCAGAGCAGCAACCGCCGACACTTCTTCGAAGGCGCGCACGAGGAATTCGAACTGGCGCGGCAACGAGGCACACCGCTGTCGTTCCTGATGCTGGACATCGATGACTTCAAAGTGATCAACGACACCTACGGTCACCAGGAAGGTGACAACGTGCTGCAACGCATCGCCGACAGCGGCCGCGCGGCATTGCGTCGTGGCGATCTGTTCGGGCGCATTGGTGGCGAAGAATTCGCGGCCGTGTTCCCCGGTTGCACACCGGACATGGCCCTGCAAGTGGCCGAACGGCTGCAACGGGAGATTCAGCGTTTGAGCTTCGACCATGACGGCCAGACATTCGGCATCACCGTCAGCCAAGGGCTGACCAGCCTCACGGCCGAGGATGAAAATATCGAAAGCCTGTTTGCCCGGGCGGATGCGGCGATGTATCAGGCCAAGCGCGATGGGAAGAATCGGATCGTCACCGGTTGACAGGCTAAACACACATCTCCTGTGGGAGCGGGCTTGCCCGCGATGAGACCATCACATTTGGCGTCGATGTTGGCCGATAGTCCGCTATCGCGGGCAAGCCCGCTCCCACAGGGATTAGCGTGAAACCTATTTTTTGCGCATCCGTATCAACTCCGGCAACCCGATCTTGAGCAGCCGCGCCGTCCGGCTTTTAGCCAGCGCCTCGATGCCCTCATGCTCGGTCAGGCGCGCCAGTTGCGCTGCCATGTTCATCACCAGCGCTTCACGGGAGTAAACCCCGCCACCGAGCTGGTAGGCCGCTGCAATCAGCTGTCGCAACTCCAACGGCAAGCGCCAGCGGGTGCGCAACGCCGAACCGTAGGCCGCGCCGAATTCGGCCAGCGCTTCGCCCACCTCCTCCTGATCGTCCAGCTCGCCACCGGCCTGCTTCCATTCCTGCAGGCAACGTAACAACGCCAGGTCGCCAAGGCGATGCAGCATGCCGGCGCAATAGCAGCGCGCCTGATCCAGATCCAGCAAGCGCGCCAGGGTGCGCGCGTATTCGGCAGTGTGCAGCGACAGGTCCCAATAGCGCTCGGCATAGTCCGCCAGGTACGGATCACTGAGCCGCGCACTGCGCTTGAGGGCCAGGCCAAGAATCAGGTTCATGCTCTGACCGGTGCCCAGTCGGTGCAACGCCTGGGACAGGGTTTGCACCGCGGCGCCATGGTGCTGGGCGGCGCTGTTGGCGGCGGCGATCAGTACGGCGGTGACCTGGGGATCGGTACGGATTTCATCTTCCAGCTTCGACAGATCGAGGCCGTTGGGTTTGAGGCTGCGTTTGACCGCCAACTGCACGTCGGTCATCAGCGGCGCACCTTCCGTCAGTTCACGACGTCGTTCCAGATACACCGACAAGGTCATGCCGTGGGCCAGCGATGGCACCTCGCAGATGACCTCCTCACCGGCATCGAGCAGCAAATCCTGCAGGCGATGAGTCAGGCTTTCCATGTTCAGGGGTTTGGTCAGATAGGCGGCAGGTGCCAGCGGCAAAGCTTCGCGCACACTGGCGCTGTCATTGCGGCTGCTCATCAGAATGAAAGGCAGCGGCGGATTGCGTTTGCGCTGGCGGACACTGCGCAACACATTCAGACCATCGACACCGGGCAATTCCCAGTCGACGATCACCAGGTCGTAAGGATTGGCCGCCAGCCACTCCAGCGCCTGCTGGCCGTCGGCACACAAATCCAGTCGCGCATCGCAGCGCACGTTCAGCAGCACTTCCTTGAGCAGATCCCTGGACCAAGGGTCGGCCTCGGCAATCAACACTCTGGGAACGGCGGGTAAATTAACGACAGTCATACAGCTCTCCCTGACAATGCCTAAACCTTAGCGAATGCTGGCCGTTCGATACAGCGCGAATGCGCAGGGTGTATTACGACCGGCATGAAAAAACCCGCCGAAGCGGGTTTTTTGTCGATCAGGTCACACTGGCGATCAGAGCTCGGAGAAGCACTCTTCGATGATTGCCAGACCTTTGTCCAGTTGCTCGTCCGGCGAGGTCAGCGGTACCAGGACGCGCAGAACGTTGCCATAGGTGCCGCAGGACAGCAGGATCAGACCCTTGTCGCGAGCCTTGGCCACCACGGACGCTACCGCTGCAGCGTTCGGCTTGTGGCTGTCGCCATTTTCGAACAGCTCAACGGCGATCATCGCGCCCAAGGCACGGACTTCGCCGATCACCGGGTACTTGGCCTGGATGGCTTTCAGGCCAGTGACCAGACGCTCGCCGACAGCCTTGCAGCGGTCCAGCAGGTGTTCTTCTTCGAACACTTCCATCACGGCCAGGGCCGCGGCGCAAGCGATCGGGCTACCTGCATAGGTGCCGCCCAGGCCGCCTGGAGCGATGGCGTCCATGTATTCGGCCTTGCCGCACACACCGGCCAGCGGGAAGCCGCCAGCGATGGATTTGGCGAAAGTGGTCAGGTCGGCGGCAACGCCCATCTGTTCCATGGCGAAGAAGGTGCCGGTACGGCCAGCGCCAGTCTGTACTTCGTCAGCGATCAGCAGGATGCCGTGCTGGTCGCACAGGGCGCGCAGACGCTTCATGAATTCTTTAGGCGCAACGTAGAAACCACCTTCGCCCTGAACCGGCTCAATGATGATCGCAGCGATGTCTCTCGGCTCGGCGTCGTTCTTGAAGATGCGCTCGATGCTGGCGATCGAATCGTCGATGCTCACGCCGTGCAGTTCGTTCGGGTACAGCGCGCGGAAGATGCCGCCTGGCATCAGGCCCATGCCGGCCGAGTAAGGCACGACTTTACCGGTCAGGCCCAGGGTCATCATGGTGCGACCGTGGTAAGCGCCGGTGAAGGCGATCACACCGGCACGGCCAGTGGCGGCACGGGCGATCTTGATGGAGTTTTCAACGGCTTCGGAACCGGTGGTCACCAGCAGGGTTTTCTTGGCGAAATCACCTGGCACCTTGGCGTTGATTTTTTCGCACACTTCTACGTACGGTTCGTAGGCCAGTACCTGGAAGCAAGTGTGGGTCAGCTTGTTCAACTGCTCGGTCACGGCGGCGATGACTTTCGGGTGCACGTGGCCGGTGTTCAGCACGGCGATACCGCCGGCAAAATCGATGAACTCGCGACCTTCAACGTCGGTCACGGTAGCGTTCTTCGCGGAATCGGCGAAGATCGGGTGAATCTGGCCAACACCACGTGGAACAGCAGCGGTACGGCGGGCCATCAAATCAGCGTTAGTCTTGCTCATACATTCCTCATTCACCGCTCATCGGGCGGCGTGGTTCAAGGATTAAGCGGCGGGGAACAACAGCGACAGCATGCGATGATCGACTGCCACAGCGTTCCCGGCCACCGAGAAAATTTCGTTTGAAGCACGCAAAGGGACAGCGCTCTCGTGCCCTTTGCGTTTGAAGCGATGCCTTTTTCCGGGCTTAGATGCCCAGGCAGAGGTATTTGATTTCCAGGTAATCTTCGATGCCGTACTTGGAGCCCTCACGGCCCAGGCCCGAGGCCTTGATGCCGCCGAACGGCGCGACTTCGTTGGAGATCAGACCGGTGTTGACGCCGACCATGCCGTATTCCAGGGCTTCAGCCACACGGAACACGCGACCCAGGTCGCGAGCATAGAAGTACGAGGCCAGACCGAACTCGGTGTCGTTGGACATCGCGATCACGTCGGCTTCGTCTTTGAAACGGAACAGTGGCGCCAATGGACCGAAGGTTTCTTCCTTGGCCACGGCAGCGTTATTCGGCACGTTGGTCAGGATGGTCGGTTCGAAGAAGTTGCCTTCCATCGGCTTGCCACCGGCCAGTACGGTCGCGCCTTTGCTCAAGGCGTCGGCAATGTGCTCTTGCACCTTGGCCACGGCTTTTTCGTCGATCAGCGGGCCAGTGGTGGTGCCAGCTTCCAGACCGTTGCCGATCTTCAGCTTGGCAACGGCCACTTTCAGCTTCTCGGCGAAGGCATCGTAGACACCGTCCTGAATGTACAGGCGGTTGGCGCAGACGCAGGTCTGGCCGTTGTTACGGTATTTGGAAATGATCGCGCCTTCGACGGCCTTATCCAGGTCCGCGTCGTCGAACACGATGAACGGCGCGTTGCCGCCCAGTTCCAAAGACACTTTCTTGATGTCCTTGGCGCATTCCGACATCAGTTGACGACCGATTTCGGTCGAACCGGTGAAGGACAGCTTGCGCACGATCGGGTTGCTGGTCAGCTCGCTGCCGATGTCGCCGGCGCTGCCGGAAACAACGCTGAACACACCGGCAGGAATGCCGGCACGCTGGGCCAGTTCAGCCAGGGCGAACGCCGAGAATGGGGTTTGCGAAGCAGGCTTGAGCACCATGGTGCAACCGGCGGCCAGGGCCGGGCCAGCTTTACGGGTGATCATCGCGGCCGGGAAGTTCCACGGGGTGATGGCAGCGGTCACGCCGATCGGCTGCTTGATCACGATCAGGCGCTTGTCTGGCTGGTGGCCCGGAATCACATCACCGTAGATGCGCTTGGCTTCTTCGGCGAACCACTCGATGAAGGAAGCGGCGTAAACGATTTCACCCTTGGCTTCAGCCAAAGGCTTGCCTTGCTCCAAGGTCATCAGGCGAGCCAGGTCGTCCTGGTTCTCGATGATCAGCTCGAACCAGCGACGCAGCTTGGTCGCACGCTCTTTGGCGGTCAATGCACGCCAGGCCGGCAGCGCCTTGTCAGCGGCTTCGATGGCACGGCGGGTTTCGGCAGCGCCCATTTTCGGCACGGTGCCCAGAATTTCGCCCGTTGCCGGGTTGTTGACCTTGATCGTCTGACCATTGTCCGCATCGACCCACGCGCCATCGATGAAGGCTTGCTGGCGGAACAACTGGGTGTCTTTAAGCTGCATGTCGGCTTTCCTTAACAGCACCGCGGGTACGCGGAGCAAATTATGATTGTAGAAAGGCGCCTCAATAGGCTGCCGTCAGGGAAATCATTCACCGGGCTGAAGCACAAAATAGCGCACGGATTGGACTCGTGCGGTTCAGCACCCAGACAAGAGCGTTTGAAATCTCAAACGAATCCTAGGATCAAAGGGGGTAAAGGACAATAGGCCGTTCGAAAAAAAGAACGAAAACGCCGCATTTGCCTGTTTTTTCTGATCAACGTAGCAAACGCAGGTTACGCTTGTGAAAACAGCAAGCGATTCAGCAGCATGGACGCCCGCCATGCATATGAGTATCATGGCGCCCGCTTGCACCAGTAGCTCAGCTGGATAGAGTACTGCCCTCCGAAGGCAGGGGTCGTGGGTTCGAATCCCGCCTGGTGCGCCATAGATAGAAACGAGAAAGCCTCAGGCCTGATGGGTCTGGGGCTTTTTTGTACCTCACAAAAAACCGCCAAAGCGGTTTTTTTCATTCCGTCGTCCAATCAAACTCGTCGTATTCATCATCCTCGTCGCCCTCGAACATGTCCTCTTCAAGAACGTCTTCTTCCTCAGCGTCACCCTCATCCGGCTGATTCAGCAGAAAATCCTTACGGCTCTCGGTAATCGCGCGCCGGAGTTCTTCGCCCTTTTCCGGGCAGTTGAGCATTTGGGCGATGCGGTCGATTTTTTTTGCCACGGCTTCCTCCAACCCCATCGGCGATGGCTTGATAGTGCGCGCTTTCGGGCGCGGATGCCAAATCGCCGGGGGTTGGTTGGGTCAGTTTTTTTGCAGGGCCTTGAGTCGGGTGGTGAGGTTTTCGTTGGGGAAGCGTTTGTGCAGGTCCGCCAGCAGTTTGTCGGCGGCTTGGGTCTGTCCGGTTTTTTGCAGGCGCACGACTTCAAGAAGCTGCTCATCCAGTGACTTCACCGGTGCCGCTGCGCGCTTGCTGGCTTTGGCTTCGTCAGCCATTTCGGCGCTGAAGGATTCACGCTGTGCAGGAGCGGCCAATTCGGCCATGGGTGCTGCGGGCACAGGCATCGCGCCCGCCGGGGCGGATAGCGCCCGGACAGTCGCTGGCGGTGCTGATTCGGCTTCCTGTTTGGCAACCGGCGCGGAGGCCTCGGGCGCAGGTGCGAAGTCGTAGCTTGGCACTTGCTCCGGGGTGCGTTGTACCAGCGTCAGCATCAGGGCGACGCCGACGAGGCTGGCGAATGCGACTTGCCAGCGGGGTTGTTGGCAGGCGCGAACCCAGCGTTGCCACAGGCTTGGCTTCGGTGTCGGGGTCTCACGCTGCGCGGCCGCCAGGATGAAAGCATCGAGGTGGGCAGGTGGTTCGCCGCTTCCATGCTTTCGGTAGTGTTCAACGACCTGTTCTTGCGGTGTCGGGCGGGCGTCAGTCATGTCAGTACCTCCTCGGCCAGCAGCCGACGCAGTTTTTGCTGGGCGTAGCGCAAGCGGCTCTTGACGGTTTCCAGCGGTGTTTCGGTGAGGGTGGCGATCTGCGGCAGGTCAAGATCGCTGTAGGCGCGCAGCAGGAACACTTCGCGTTGGTCGGCGGGCAACATTTGCAGGGCGGCTTCCAGGCGCTGGTTGTCGCGGCTCAGGCTCAGCAGTTGCTCGGGATCGGATACGCCGTCAGATATCGCGTGAATCTGCTCGTCGTAACTGTCGTGCAGTGGTTGATGAACACCCTGCTTGCGCCAGTGATCGATCAGGCGGTTGCGGGCAATCTGGTACAGCCAGGTACGAAAAGTCGCTCGGCCTTGTGGCTGACTGCCGCTGCGGATCAGGCTCAGCCAGGTTTCCTGATACACCTCCTCGGCCCGTTCCGCGCTGCCACTGAGCCCCAGCAGAAACCGGTATAACCCCTGACGATGGCGCGCGTACAGAATCTCGAACGCCGCGCTGTCGCCTTGGCGATAACGGGCCAGCAGCGATTCGTCGCTGCTGGCCTCAACGCTGTCTGCAGGTGCGAACAGCTGGCTGATGAACCCCTTGAGTCGGCTCACTATTCAATCCGTCGGTCAGTGGCGGTTGGATTCGACGCTGTAGTGGTGCGCAGGCTCTGCGCCAGCTCCACCAATTGCACGAACTCGCTGCGCAGGCCGAAGCGGTCGGCGCCCCGGGCACCACGGGCCAGCGCTTCGGTGTCCTTGAGGCTGAACTCGCCGGTGTAACGGCCGTCCTTGAGTTGTTGGGAAAACGCGGCGACAGCAGCGGCAAATCGCAGATCGTCACTGGCCGGTGTCACGCGATCAGTGATGGGGCGCTCGATCAGGCGACTATTCCCACCTTCCGGCAGCTGATATCGCACACGCAGCATCGCCAATTCCCCGTTCTTGTCGGAAACCGCAGCGCTCGCTTTACCGTAGCGCAGTGGCTCCAACCAGCCCTTCTCGCCCGTGGGGACAATTTCGTACAACGCTGTCACCGTATGCCCTGCCCCGATTTCACCGGCATCGACTTTGTCGTTACTGAAATCCTCACGCTTCAACGCGCGGTTTTCATAGCCCAGCAGGCGATATTCACTGACCTGCGCCGGATTGAATTCCACTTGCAGCTTCACGTTTTTCGCCACCACGGCGAGGGTCGAGCCGAGTTGATCCACCAGCACCTTGCGAGCCTCGCGCAGGTTGTCGATGTAGGCATAGTTGCCATCGCCGGCATCAGCCAGTTGTTCCATCAGGTGTTCATTGTAGTTATCCACACCAAAACCGAGGGTGGTCAGGGATACGCCGGTCTTGCGTTTATCCACAGCCATTTGCTTGAGGCTGTTGAAGTCGCTGATGCCGACATTGAAGTCACCGTCAGTGGCCAGCAGCACGCGGTTGATGCCTTTGGGGATAAACGCCTGTTGCGCCATTTGGTAGGCCAGCTCGATGCCCGAAGCCCCGGCGGTGGAGCCGCCGGCGGTCAATTGGTCGATGGCGGTACGAATCTTCACTTTGTCGCGTCCGGAAGTGGGCTCGAGCACCACGCGGGATTCGCCGGCGTAAACCACCAGCGACACTCGATCCTGCTCGCGCAGTTGATCGACCAGCAATTTCAGCGTGCTTTTGACCAGCGGCAAGCCCTCGCGGCGGTCCATCGAGCCGGACACGTCCACCAGAAATACCAGGTTCGCCGGAGCCAATTGCGCCACCGCACGGTCCGACGCCTTGATACCGATGCGCAGCAAACGGGTATGCGGGTTCCACGGTGACGCCGCCAGTTCGGTGGTGACGCCGAAAGGCGAACCATCGGTGGGCAAGGCGTAGTCGTAAGGGAAGTAATTGACCATCTCCTCCAGCCGCACCGCCCCTTCCGGTGGCAGGCGTCCCTGGTTGAGCAGCCGGCGGACGTTGGCGTAGGCGCCGGTATCGACGTCGGCGCTGAAGGTCGAGACCGGCGCTTCGGTGACGCTGTGGATCGGGTTGTCGGCCAAAGCCTGGTATTGCTCGCGCTGCTCGTCGCGATAGCCCTGTGGATAAGAGTCTTGTGGATAAGCCTCACCGGCAGGCATCGGCGCGAAACCGGCCATGGGTGCCGCGCGTACGCTGCGCTTGGCCACCGCAGCATCAGCCATGACGGTTTCATGTTGCAACAAGGCTTCGGTTTTCAGTTCTGCCTTTGCCGGTGGCGGCACCACCGCAGACTCGGGTTTCGAAGAAACGCCGCAACCGGCAATCGCCAGCAACAGCCCGGCGGCAAAACCCTGGGTGGCCGGGCGGAGAAAATGCAGAGGGCGGGACTGCAGAGAAAGGAGCATGGGGCTGACCTCAGGAGGAAATTGATCCATTCATCCTCTGAGACGGACAGCCCAAACGGTTCGGGTTAACCCGCGCGAAAAAATCTTTCAGCGGTGATAACGCCGCACCACGCTGCTGTTTCTCAGCACATGGCCTTTGATTTTCTCCAGGAACTGCGCACGGGTCAGGCCAGTGGGTAAAGCATCCGGTGCCAGGTCCAGGGCGTAGAGCTGGATGATGTAATGGTGCGCGCTGTCGCCTACCGGCGGGCAAGGACCGACATAGCCCGTGGTGCCTTTGCTGTTGGTCCCGTCCACGCCTTCCAGCGCGGATTTGGCACCGACACCGGCCGGGATCTGATGGGTCGTGGCCTTGATGCCGTAATGAGTCCAATGATCGATGCCCTGCCCTTTCTGGCCATCCGGGTCATGCATGACGATGGCATAGCTGAGCGTGCCTGCCGGGCCGGCGTTCCAGTTCAGCGCCGGCGAAACATTGTGCCCGCCGCAGCCCTGAGCATCGCTGGCGGCGGCCGAGGTGAACAAACGGTCATCCGAGACGCCCGGGATGTTCAGGGTGAAACGCTCCTGAGCCGCCTTCGCCGGAAATTGCACGCAAAGGGCGACGGCTACGGCTGCCAACCAAGGGGTCAGTGAGGTCAATCGGGTCATTCCAGAGCACCTTAAGCGGATGGGGCCGTCGTCGGCGTGCAAACTATAGCCGGACCGTTCGCGCCTTGGCACCAGGATTTGGCTGAACCTCAAGTTTGGGGCCAGACTCTTAAATGAAACGCTTGTCTGGAGAGCGATCATGATCCTGCATCGCGTCGCCCGTTTGGCCAATATTCCTGAAAATCGCGGTCTTGAAGTCAAGATCGAAGACAGCAAAATCCTGCTGTTGAAGGTCGGCGACCAATTGCGCGCCTACCAAGGCGAATGCCCTCATGCCGGAGCGCCGCTGGCCGAGGGTGCGCTTTGCAACGGACGCCTGACCTGTCCGTGGCACAAGGCGCAGTTTCGCATCGAGGACGGCGGGTTGTGCGAACCACCGGCCCTCGACAGCCTCAAGCGCTACCCGCTCGAAGTGCGTGACGGCGAAGTCTGGGTTGGCGATCAGCCGTTGGTGGATGCCCACACGCCGCCGGCCGACGACGAGCGGACCTTTGTGATTGTCGGCGCTGGCGCTGCAGGCACGGCGGCGGCAGCGGCGCTGCGGGAAAAAGGCTTCGGCGGCCGGGTGCTGTTGATAGATCGCGAAAGCAGTGCCGGTTACGACCGTACGGTACTGAGCAAATTCGTGATTTCCGGAGAAACGCCGCCGGACGACGTCCCAACCCTGCGCGATGAAGCGTTTTATAAAGAGCAACGCATTGAGCGGATCAATGCGGATGTGGTGAGCCTGGATTCCACCCACCGAACACTACGGCTCAGCGATGGCCAATCGCTCGATTATGACGCCGCACTGCTGGCAACCGGCGGCACACCAAAAATACTGGAACTGCCCGGCGCCGACCTGCCGCAAGTGTTTGTTTTACGCTCAAGGGACCATGCGCAGCAGATTCTGAAAAGCGCCAAACCCGGCCAGCAGGCGGTCATCATCGGTGACAGCTTCATCGCCATGGAGTCTGCTTCGTCCCTGCGCCAACATGGCCTCGACGTCACCGTCCTGGCCCGTCAGCCGGTGCCATTCGCCAAACAGTTCGGCGAAACCGTCGGCAAGGCAATTCTTGCCCTGCATCAAGCCAATGGCGTGGTGTTTAATACCGAGGGCGAAGCCACGCAGATCGAAGGAGTGACCAAGGTTGACGCTGTACACCTGGACAATGGCCAACGGTTACCGGCGGATCTGGTGCTGGTCGGCATTGGCGTGAGCCCGGCGACCGGGTCGTTTACCGATTTGCCGAAGGAACAGGACCACTCGCTGCGCGTCGATGGCGGCATGCGCGTGATCGATGGACTTTGGGCGGCTGGTGATATCGCCACCTTCCCGCTCAACGGGCAGCCTGTACGGATCGAACACTGGCGCCTGGCTCAACAACAGGCACGCATCGCCGCCGCGAACATGCTCGGGGGCGATGAGCATTACCTCGACGTACCGTACTTCTGGACCTGGCACTTCGGAAAAAACTACGACTACCTCGGCCACGCTGAAGCCTGGGACGAAGTCGAATTCAAGGGTGATCCGTTCAACCCACCCTTTATCGGGCTGTTCGGCAAGAACGGCGTGGTGACGGCAGCCGTGGCCTGCGATGAAGAGCGGACCATGGCAATGCTCGCCGAGCGGATGAAACAGCCGCTGTCGGTGGATGAGGGGTGGCGGTTGATTCGCGGGTAAATCGCGATCCAGGACAGAAAAACGCCCGGCGTCTGCATTGCGCAAAGGCCGGGCGTTTCTATTCAAGCAGTGGTTTTACTGAACTTCGCCAGCGCCACCAAACTTGCTCATCAAGAAACCGACAAATTCTTCGAGGGTCATTTTCTGGCCGTTGAAATCCACCTGATTGTTGGTGTAGTGCAGCTTGGTGACGATGTTGTTGCCTTCCAGTTTCGCCAACTGCGAACCGACGGCCATGCTGCTGAACATGTCGGCCGTGGCGCTGGCCTGATCGGCGATCAACTTGGCGTCGGTCTGACCGTCGATTTGCGACTGCACGGTGAGCACGTCAACGATCATCGGCTTGGACACTTGCAGATTGAAATCCAGCAACGCGATCAACTGCTGGACCAGTTGATCGGCCGGCAGGTCGATCGCTTGTGGCTTGGTCAAGTCGAGCACCAGGTTGGCGCGGCTTTCGCCATTGGCGGTGTTGAACGACAGGTTCTCCAAAGCTACCTGCGGACCGGCCGCGAGCAATTGCTCCAGATGGGTCTTGAGCTGCGTCTCTTCCGCTTCGGTCAGCTGAAGCTCCGGTGCCGGTTGACCCGCCTCGGTCGCCTCGGCGACAGCCTCCTCGTACGGTTGCAGTTTGGTCTGGTAGATCTGCATCAACGCCATGGTGGAAGGAATGTCGAGGTTCTTCAGGCTCAGGGCCATCTGCGCAGAACCGACAGCCTTGCCGTTGAGGGACACCTCACCAATCTTGTAATCGGCACGCCCGGAGGCGTTGGTCCCCGATTCCGAGGTCTGGTTCTTCATTTCGAATTTTTTGAAGCCCAGCACCGACTGTTTCGGGCCAAAGGTGGTTTGGCTGTTGCTTAGCTCGACGGTGTTTTCACCGGTGTAGTAACCGTAAGTACTTTTGCTCAGGTTGCTGGCCAGGGTCAGGCCACTCAACTCCACCTGTACCGGTGTCTGGTCTTCGGCGACGGTGGTCAGCTTCAGGCTGTCCATGTAGCCGTCGGCCTTGACCTTTTGTGCCTGGGCACTGGCCGCGAGGTCAACTTTCAGGCCGGAGAACTTCATGCTGGATTTGTCATCCAGTGCTGTTTCCAGCGGCAGCAATTCAAGCGTGCCATTGGTGGAGTTGTCATAGCCGATGTTGACCACGCCTTTGAGTGGCGAAGCATCCTTGGTGGCGGCGAACCATTTTTCCGTGAGCGGCGTTTTTGCAAGTGTGTAATGACTGGTGGCCATGACCGGCAACCACTTCAGCGAGACCAGGCGCGAGAATGGCAGCGGGCCGTGTTCGAGGCGATCGACGAACAGCAACTCGACCGGCGCCTCGCCGAACATTTCACCTTCAGCCTTGAGGCGATAATGCGCGGTGCTGCTGAATACGTGGCGCTCCAGCGACACCAGTTCCACCGTCGCCGTGCCCTTGTGCCCCACCAGCGCGGCCTGCAATTGTTTGTTGGCATCCGCCAGGGAGGTGTTCAGTACACTTTCGATCTTGGTGCCGGTGTACCACGCACCGCCGACGCTGATTGCGCCGATGGCGACAACGATTCCCAGAAGCACGCCTGCAGATTTATTCATGAATGACCCGATCAATGTCCGTTGTTGAAGGTGTGGTCGTCTTCCCTGAACCCATGAGGGGTTGCGGTCACGACTGCGCTTGAAGTGGGGAGCAGATTAGCATCAGGCGCGCGGGGCGGCCCAATGATTAAAGGTGAAAGAGTGTCATGGCGGGTGATGGATTTGGTGTTCATGAGATCGCCATCGCTGGCAAGCCAGCTCCCACAGGGATCACACCAAACCTGTGGGAGCTGGCTTGCCAGCGATGGCGTCGGTCCTGCCAACACAAGATCAGGAATACTGAACTTCGATCTCATCCAGTTGATGATCAAAGGTTTTGAGCCGAGCGGTCCAGGTGTACACCAGCACTTCAAAATCCCGATTGATCACCGCCCCGCCCGTCACTTCCCCACGCGGATCGCAGAAGTCCAGTTGATAGCGCTCACGAGCCATGGCAGTCGCGACATCGGCCAGTTCCCGGGCGTTGTTGAGCCAGTGCCGACCGTCGTCGGCCACTTGTTTGTCCAGCTCCAGGCATTGCTTCTTCAGGGTTTCGAGGCTCTTTTCCAGCGGCGTGCCAGTGAGCTCGCCCATGACTTCCTGGAACGTGCGCCCCGGTTGCCAGTAACTGCCCCAGAAATAGCGATCGAACACCGTTTCGACACGACGCAGCGCCACCTTGGTGTCCCAGATCAGCACCAGGGTCTTGCCTTGCTCGAGTTGTCTTTTTTTGATCCGCTGGGTCTGGACGGACGCCCAGGCCACCACCGCGATGGACATCACGGCGATCAGCGCGGCGGCACTGTCGAGAAATACCATCGCCTTGTCGATCTGGTGGGCCAGCATGATGCCGTAGAAATAGGTCGCCGTGAGCAGCACCAACGCCACGACGGCACACCAGAAGCCGAGAGCATAAGGGTTTTTCATTATTGGTTTCCCCATGACCTGCGCAAGCCTTGTGCGAAGCAAGGGGCGTTTTCACGAACGCCCTTTCAACACTTCAAAGCATAGCAACGGCCTCAGGGTTTGCCGGAGTTCGACGCTTGCGTTCGTCCGCTTTCCCAACCGCCACCCAGGGCCAGGAACAAATCGATTTGGCTCGTCGCAACCTGAGTGTTCGCAGCGGCCAGTTGTGCCGTGACGTCGGTGTAGGTACGGGTCGCTTGCAGGTCCGCCAGGAACGACGCGCGGCCAGCCTGGAAGAAACGGTGAGTCTGGTCGGCCGCCAGTTTCGCCGATTGCTCGGCGTCCGCCAGGGCATCACGGCGCTGCAGCAACGCTGAGTACTGAGCCAGGCCGGTCTGGGCGTCACGAATGGCGTTGAGTACCACGCCGTCGAAATGTGCCAGTGCGCCTTGAGTAGCCGCTTCGGCCTCGCGGATACGCGCGCGGGCGCCGTTGGTCGGCACCGTCCAGGTCAGCGAGGGTCCAAAGCCCCAGCGGTTGGTGGACGGTTCGCCGAGGTTATCCAGGATACCGATGGAACCGACGGTCGCGCCGATGCTGATGTCCGGGTACAGCTGACCCGTAGCAACGCCGATGGTGGCGGTCGCAGCCGCCAGTCGGCGCTCAGCCTGCCGTACGTCGGGACGTCGCTTGAGCAATGCCGCGCCATCCCCCACCGGCATCAAGTGGGCAATTTTCGGCAGTTCGGCACAGCTGTCGGTCCCGGCAGGCAATTGACCCACCGGTTTGGCCAACAGCATCGACAAACGGAACAGTCCGGCCTGGCGCGCCGCCTCATAACGCGGCATGTCGGCGCGCAGGGATTTGAATTGGGTTTGCGAACGGGTGACCTGAGTTTCATCGCCGCGCCCAGCATCGCGCAGACGTTGAATCAGCGTGGTGCTCTGGGCTTGCAGGTCGAGGGAGTGCTGGGCGATTTCCCGCTCTTCGTTGGCTGCACACACTTGCGTGTAGGCGCGTACCACGTCGGCCACCAGGGTGATGCGTGCAGTATCGGCCGCGGCTTGCGTCGCATCGGCATTGGCCTTGGCCGCTTCGATGCCGCGCTGCAAGGTGCCGAACAGGTCGAACTGGTACGAAGCGCTGATGCCGATATCACCGATGTTGGCCACCGGTACTTTTTCCGGCAAGAGGAACGCTTCGCCGGATTCCTGCAAGCGTTGGGCGCCCATCTTCACACCGGCGCTCCAGCCGCCCGCCGCCTCGGCTTCGTCGACCTGGGCGCGAGCCCGCAGCAGGTTCGCCGCCGCCACGCGCAAGTCGGTATTCGACGCCATGGCTTGCTGAACCAGCTGGTCGAGCCGCGGGTCGTTGTACAGGCGCCACCAATCGGCAGGCACCGGTGCCAAAATCACCGGTTTGCCGTCGACCGCCAGTTCGCCCTGCAAGTCTTCACGGTGGATGGCCGCTTCTTCGGGCAAGTGATAGTCCGGGCCGACCACCTGGCACGCCGACAACAGCAGGCCCAATCCGGCGACCGCTAAAACCGAGGCCTTGCTCATTGCGCCGGCCCCCGGACCTGATCATCAATGATCGACACCGTGGCGGTGCGTCCGGCGATCATGCGGAAATCCGCCGGCACGTCATCGAAGGCGATCCGCACCGGAATCCGTTGGGCCAGCCGCACCCAACTGAACGCCGGATTGACGTTGGGCAACAGGTTGCTGCCGCTGGTGCGGTCGCGGTCTTCGATACCGGCGACGATGCTTTCGACGTGACCGCGCAGCCGCGCACGGTCGCCGATCACGCGGATGTCGACGCTTTGGCCGACATGAATGCCGTCCAGTTTGGTTTCTTCGAAATAGCCGTCGATGTGGAAGGAGTTGCTGTCGACCACCGACAATACCGGACGCCCTGCGCTGACAAACTCTTGGGTACGCGGCGCGCGGTCGTTGACGTAACCGTCCACCGGGCTGCGGATCACCGAGCGATCAAGGTTGAGCTGAGCGCTGTCCACCGCCACCAGGGCTTCCATCAACGCCACTTGGGCACGGGCCACACGCGACTGGCTTTCCTCCAGTTGCTCGCCCGGCACCAGATTACCGAGGCCCTTGTTGCGCTTGGCTTCACGCTGGGCCTGGGCCAGGGTTTCTTCGCGGTCGGCCACCGCCGCTTTTGCCTGGCGCAGGGCCAGCTTGAAGCGGTCCTGGTCAATGCTGAACAGCACCTGCCCTCGCTTGACCATCTGGTTATCGCGTACTTCAACCTGCTGGATCAGCCCGGACACGTCCGGAGCGATCTGCACGATGTCGGCGCGGATGTGCCCGTCGCGGGTCCAGGGGGCGAACATGTAATACATCACCATGCGCCACACCACGACAACGGCGAAGCTCACGATCAACAGGGTCAGGACCACGCGACCGATGGTCAATAAAGGTTTTTTCATGTCATCAGGTATCGACTGAGTGAGTCCACCACGCCAAGCAGCAAGGCGTAGAGAGCCACGTTAAACAATGCCCGGTGCCAGACCAGACGGTAAAAGTGCAGGCGCGTCAGTACCCCATGCACCAGCAGGTACAACACATACGTAAGGCCCATCAGCACCAGCAGCGTGGGCAGGAACACCCCGCTGATATCCAGATCACCGATCATAAAGGCGCTCCATCGATGCCATGGGGAAGCGGTTCTTCTTGCTCTGCGGAACCGACGAATTCGACGCCCGGCAACAGCGCCAGGCGCAAGCCGCTCAGGGCGTGCAACAGGTGCAGACGGGTTTGATCGTCACCCGCGCCAGCAAGGGCACGACGGGTCCGGTCAAGGGTCATCAGCAACGGACTCGGCGCCGGCAAGCGTTCGCCGGCCTTGAGGCACGCCTTGAAGTATTCGCCGACCTCGGCCACCACCTGACGCAGCAGCGCCTGCGGTGCGCCGTCAATCCGTGGCGTATATGCGAGCAGGTCCAGCAGATTCAGCACCACCCGCACTTCCCGCAGGGCGATGCCGGTGTCCTGGCCGGTCATGGCCAGGCGCGGCAAGTGCTGCATCAAGCGATCCAGTACCTGCACGCCCAGGTGCCGGTACTCGGCCAGCGTTGCCGGCTCGGTGAGGCTGACAATGTCGCGCCAGCTGAAACGGGTCAGGCGCTTGGCCGCCAGCTCGGCGCCGAATGGCCGGGCAACCAGGGTCCAAATGAACGCAAACAGCAGGCCGATGGGGCCTGCCAGATTGGAGTTGGCGAAGCTGAGGAAGTCTGCGTCGTAGGCGCCCTGGATACTGATGAAGGACGAGGTGTTGACCAGGGTCAGCAGCATGCCCAGATAAAACTGCGGTTTGACCGTCAGGGTGCCGACGATGATGAACGGCACGGCAAATGCCAACACCAGCATCGGGAAATCATGCAGGTTGGGCAGCACCAGAAACAGATACAGGCTGGCAAACAGTACCGACATCGCCGTCCAGAAAAAGAACCGGTAAATCTGCGGCGCCGGGTCGTCCATCGAAGCGAAGAAGCTGCACGCCACGGCGGCCAGGATCACCGCCGCGCCACCGTCAGTCCAGCCGAGCAGAATCCACAGTACCGACGCGACAATGATCGCGGTGACGGTGGACGCCGCCGAATAAAGCATCAGGCCACGATCCAGAAACGGCGTCAGCCGCCCCAGCCGCCAATGGCGATACACCGCGCGCCAGCCGTCCTGGTTTTCACACTGGATGGCGATTTGCAGGCTGCGGCAGTCCTGCCATAGATCGATCCATTCGCCGAGGCGATACAGCGCGTTGGAAAACAGCAGCTGCTTGCGATCCTCCAGCGCCTGGGTACTGGGTTGCAGGGCTTCGAGCTGATGCTTCAACGCCTGCCAGCGGTCAATGTCGGCGTCTTTGTGCTGTAGCCAATCGGAAGTGGCGCCGAGCAGTGGCGCGAACTTGTCCACAAGCTCGGGTGTGCGTCGTTCGAGGGCGTAAAGCGCATCGTCAAGGGCATCGATCACCGGCAGCAAGTGAATCATGCGCCCGCGCAATTCATTGGTGTTGCGCACGGTCTGCGGACGCGCACCCTCGTGGGGCAACTGGCCGATCATCAATTCCAGGCTGTTGAAGGTCGCGACCATCGACGCGCGCAATCCACTGACTTCATCCGGCTGCACGTTGCGGCTGAGAAAACGCAGGCTGTAGGTCGATGCATCGGCAAACCATTTGCTCACCGAATCGTTGAACACCGGCGCCAGCCGCCGGGGCCAGAACATCGCGCCGACCACTGCTGCGACGGCGATACCGAGGAAGATTTCCTCGGTGCGCGCTTCCGCTACGTCCCACACCGCTAAAGGGTTATCCACCACCGGCAATGCGATCAAGGGCAAGGTGTATCCGGCCAGCATCAACGCGTAGTTGTTGGCGGTGCGCAGATGCAAGGACAGGAACAGCAACGTCCCTGTCCACAGGGCAATGACCAGCACCAGCACATAGGGGCTCTGGACGAACATCGGCACGAAAAAAACGGCTGCGGCAGCACCCAGCAAGGTACCGACCGCGCGGTACAGCGCTTTGGATGTGGTCGGGCCGAGAAACGGATTGGAAACGATGTACACCGTGGCCATCGCCCAGTACGGACGCGGCATTTGCATGAGCAGGGCGATGTACAGCGCGATCATCGAAGCCGCGAAGGTGCGCACGCCGTAAAACCAGTCACGGGCCGGGGGCATGCCGGTAAAAAAGCCGTTCAAGGGTGGGTCACCGGAAATGGACTGGCCGATTCGAAGGCCTTCAACACACGCAGCGCGGCTTCCAGATCACGCCGGTCGATGCCTTCCAGCGCTTCATTGCGCAAACGCACCAGTTCGACCTCGACGGTTTGCACCAGCGTCCGTCCGCTGTCGGTGAGGCTCAGGCATTTGGCGCGGCGATCCTGGGCGTCTTCGGTGCGGCAGACATGACCGGCATGGCACAACTGATCCAGCAAACGCACCAACGATGGACTCTCCATCCCCGACGCCTGCGCCACCGCCACTTGCCGCACACCATCGCCCAAGCGTCCGATCATCAACAACGGGACGGCGCAGGCTTCGGAGATTCCATAGTTGACCAGTGTCGTCTGGCAGATCTTCCGCCAATGCCGCGCGGCCACCACCATGGAGCTGCTGATGTTCATCTGGAGAGCGTCGAGGTTATTCGGCACGAGGGAATGCACACACTGTTAGTTTGCTAACTATCAATATGGCATTGGAGGGGATTTTTCGTCAAGTTTTGAAACAAATTCGTGACCATCCGTCATTACTGACTGACCGTTGGCGAACCAACGTAATGAATTTGTATATACTTTTTCATCACATTTGTTCAGAGGCCAGGTCATGTCAAAACAAGCCGTTTTTACGATGAAACTCGAGTCAGAATTGCGCGAACAGTTCATGGCCGAAGCAGAAGCGGCTCACCGTCCTGCCTCGCAAATTGTTCGGGAAATGATGCGTCAATTTGTTCAAACGCAGCGAGAGTCCCGTGAGTACGAAGCATTCCTGCAACGTAAAGTGGATATCGCTCGTGCTTCCATGTGCAAAGGTGACGGTCTGACGAATGAGGAAGTTGAAGCAGAGTTCGCCGCCAGACGTGGACGGGCAGCCATACAAGAATGAAGATAATCTGGACGAAGGAAGCAGCACAGGATCGTGCAGACATCTGGGATTACCTACACGCCGTTAACCCACAAGCGGCCATCGACATGGATAACCGCTTCAGCGATGCGATATCCAGACTTGTACAGAACCCCGGGAGTGGTCCTGTTGGAGTCGTCTCAGGCACTCGCGAACTCATTCCGCACCAGAGTTATCGCATGGTTTATCAACAGGAACTGGATGCAGTCTGGATACTTGCCTTGGTTCATGCATCCCGACAATGGCCTCCAGCGAACTAAACGCCTACACCCCCCGCCCCTTCCTCAACATCACATCCAGTTGATCCACCACCTCGGCCCAATCGGCGTCATCCAGAATTTCATTGCGCAACAGATCTGCCTGACTTGGATTCCAGAAAAATGCGTCCGCCAGGTGCAGTTCCGGTTTGAGCGGTGAATGGGTGGCAATGAATTTGTCGATGCTTTCGGCGTCGTCCGGCAGGCCAAGTTGCTTGAACAGGGATGGGAGGTTGTGGTTTGGGTTTTCCATGTCTGACTCCTTCTTTCATAGTGAGGTGACAGCTTCGCAGTCATTCGCGAGCAGGCGCGCTCCCCCAAGGAAAACGCGATCCCCTGTGGGAGCGCGCCTGCTCGAGAGTCGATGTCACAGGCGCTGCAAATACTTAATAACTCAACTCCCGCACCTCCGCATGCGGCACCATTTTCAGGAAATCCGGCACGTTCATGTGCAGCAGATTGGTGTGGTTGCCGGCTTCCAGATAAATGTCTTTCTGCCGGGTCAACAGGGGATCGATGACCACGTCCAATCCATAGGCTTCACCCAGGGCAGGCACGGCGCCGCGTTCGCAATCGTCAAACAGGTGCGGCAGGTTACTTTCGCGGGAGACTTGCCATTCACCGCTGCTGCGGACTTTGCTCAGGTCCAGGTGACGGCTGGCGGGCAGCACAGCCATCAGGTAGTGCCCATGGTGGTCGTCGAGGATTACGGATTTGGCCACCCGTTCGGCGGGAATGCCCGCGACACGCGCCGTTTCGAGGCTGCTGGCCGAGTGGGGATGGGTGACGATGTCATAGTCGCATTGAGCCTTTTCCAGGCTTCTCTGCACGGTTCTTGCCATACGCATGATGCACCTCGGTGTCCGCAAAAACGCCTGGCGGACGATGGTTAACACTTTTTCTACGTACTCAAAGTCTAGGCCTGCCGGAACGATCCGGCGGGAAATCCGCCCATCGGACAGGTCGACAATTGAGCAAAATTCATACAACTGACACGTCAACTAAACTGTATACAGAACCACCAGCGACTCTCCCGGAGGGTCACGTGAATACGCGTTGTTGTGCCATTGCCTTGCTGCTGGCCTTGAGCGGCTCCGCCTTCGCCGCAGACCCTGTCGGACTGCCGGCTCCCGACCCCATCGGCATCTGGCTGATCACCTTCGGCATCGCGTTTCTGATCGCCGAGGCCGCCCTGCCCAACTACGGCGTGATCGGCCTGGGCGGGATCGTGATGTTCGTGATCGGCGCCGTGATCCTGACCAATGCCGAATTACCCGTACCCTTGATGATTGGCTTGGGACTGATCAGTGCACTGCTGCTGATCTTCCTGCTGATCCGCGCCCTGAAAACCCGACCGCGCCAGACCGTCAGCGGCGATGCCGGACTGCTGGGCAGCGTGACACCGGTGTTGTCACTACAAGTGGGCGATACCTGCCACGGTTGGGTGCATTTGCAGGGCGAACGCTGGCAAGTGTCGAGCGCCAAGCCGTTGCAGATCGGGCAGCGGGTCCGGGTGGTGGCACGCAAGGGATTAATGCTGGAAGTGGCCGCGACTGACGCGGTATCGGTTGGAGAATAGTCATGGGCTTACAGCTGGGTTTTGTCGCGCTCCTGTTATTGCTGATCGCATTGGCAGGCGCGACGTTCCGCATCCTGCGCGAATACGAGCGCGGGGTGGTATTCCAGCTCGGACGCTTCTGGCAGGTCAAAGGCCCGGGCCTGATCCTGTTGATTCCGGTGATCCAGCAAATGGTCCGCGTCGATCTGCGCACCATCGTCCTCGACGTACCAGCACAAGACGTGATCACCCGCGACAACGTTTCGGTCAAGGTCAACGCTGTGCTGTACTTCCGCGTTCTCGATCCGCAGAAGGCAATCATCCAGGTCGAAGACTTTCTGATGGCCACCAGTCAATTGGCGCAAACCACCTTGCGCGCGGTGCTCGGTAAACACGAACTCGATGAACTGCTGGCCGAGCGCGAACGACTGAACATCGACATCCAGCAAGTGCTCGACGCCCAGACCGATGCCTGGGGCATCAAGGTAGCCAACGTCGAAATCAAGCACGTAGACCTCAATGAATCGATGATCCGCGCCATCGCCAGACAGGCCGAAGCGGAACGGGAACGCCGGGCCAAAGTGATTCACGCCGAAGGCGAATTGCAGGCCTCGGAAAAGCTCATGCAAGCTGCCGAAATGCTCGGTCGCCAGCCCGGCGCCATGCAGTTGCGTTACATGCAGACGCTGAGCTCGATTGCCGGCGACAAGAGTTCGACCATCGTCTTTCCGTTGCCGATCGAGTTGCTCAAGGGCATGGCGGATCTGTCGGCCAAACCTTGAACGGCAAACGGTGACTCAACGCTGCGCTGCGAGCGGATAAACCGACTCCCATCCACCACCCAGGGCCTTGTACAACCCGACCGCTGCCAGCGACACGCCGGTCGAACTTTCGACCCATTGCTCCTGGGTCGCCAGCAGCGCTCCTTGCACCGTAAGCACGTTGACGAAATCCACCACGCCTTCAACGTATTGCCGTTGCGCGGTTTGCAGGGCGATCCGGTTCTGGCGCACCGCTTCGGCCAGGCTGTCGCGACGCAATTGGCTGGCGTTGTAGGCGCTCAGTTGGTCATCGATTTCATGCCAGGCCCGCAGCACGGTTTGCTGGTAGGCGATGGCCGCTTCCTGTTGCTGGGCTTCGCGCAGGTTCAGCACACCGCGCAAGCGCCCACCGTCGAACAACGGCAGGGTGAATTGCGGGCCGATGCCGAAGGTCCGCGAGCTCCACGAACCGAAATCGCTCAACTGCATGGCTTGCGAACCAACATTGCCCGACAGGGTAATGCGTGGATAGAAATCACCCTTGGCCACGCCGATGCTCGCGGTCGCGGCGTGCAGACGGGCCTCGGCCTGGCGGATGTCCGGGCGGCGCTCGGCCAGCTGCGACGGCAGGCCGATGGCAACCTGGCGCGGCGTCTGCGGCACCGGCGCGTCGGTGGATAGCTCGACCGTCAGCGCCTGGGGCGGTTCCCCCATCAACAGGCTCAAGGCGTTGATCAGTTGTGCCTGACGCTGTTCCAGCGCCGGCAGGCGCGATTCGATGGCGGCCACTTGCGCGGCGGCTTCGGCGACGTCCAGATCAGTGGCGACACCGTCGGCCAGGCGCAGCTGCGACAGCTTCAGACTGTGTCGAGCCACTTCAAGATTCTGCTCGGTGACGGCCCGGGTGTTTTGCACACCGCGCAGTTGAATGTAGTCCTGGGCGGTTTCGGCGAGTACCGATAACAACACGCCGCGACGGTCGTTTTCCGCGACTTCCAGTGTGGCGTCGGCGGCCTCGGTTTCGCGGCGCACCCGCCCCCAGAAATCCAGCTCCCAGGATGCAGAGAAACCGGCATCCCAGAGGTTGAATGCGGAATTGCCGTTATGTCCTGACGGGTCGCTCAGGCCTTCTGCGCTGTTACGTTTACGGGCGTAGCTGCCGGTGGCGGCGGTCGTCGGGTAGCGGTCGGCGGTGACTACCTGGCGCACGGCACGGCTTTGCTCCAGGCGACTGCTGGCGAGCTTCAGGTCGAGGTTGTCGGTCAGGGCACGCTGGCTCAAGGCCGAGAGTTTCGGGTCGTTGAACACTTCCCACCAGCGTTCGTTCATCGTCTCATCGGTGGCTTGGCTGGGTGCGGCGTTTGAAGGTTTCGACCACTCGGTGACTTGTTGGACTTCGGGTTTCTTGAAGTCCGGGCCGACGGTGCAGGCTGAAAGACTCATGACCAGTAAGGCGCACAAGGTGAGTCGAAGCTGCTGGCCTCTTCGCGAGCAGGCTCGCCCCCACAGGGGATCACCTTTTGAAAAAAGATTGTGGTCAACACACCGACCCATTGTGGGAGCGAGCCTGCTCGCGAAGGCGTCAGCCCGATCAACAAAAATCCTCATCGTTGTGCAACCTCATGCTCGACGCCGGCGCTCGCGGTATCAATCCTCGCCTCCACCGACATCCCCACCCTCAACCGCTCGGCCAATGGCTGCCCCGACGCCAGCGCGATCTTCACCGGAATCCGCTGCACGACCTTGGTGAAGTTACCGGTCGCGTTGTCCGGCTTGACCGAAGCGAAGGTCACGCCAGTGGCCGGTGCGATGCTCTCGACACGCCCCTTCAGAGTCTCGCCGCCAAAGGTGTCGACGCTGACCTGCACGCTCTGTCCAGGCTGCACGTGCGTCAACTGGGTTTCCTGAAAGTTGGCCACCACATAAGCCTGCGCCAGGGGCACCACCGCCAGCAGCTTGCTGCCCGGCGTAACATAAGCGCCAACCCGCACCGCACGCTCACCGACCATGCCATCCTGCGGCGCAGTAATCCTCGTGTAGGACAGCTCGTAACTGGCCATTTCCAGCTTCGCCTGCGCCCGCTTCAAGCCACCTTCAGCCCCGTCGCGCTGAGCCGTGAGGATGTCCACCTGCTTGCGTTCCGCCGCCAGCACCGCCGTGACATTGGTCAACCGGGCGCTGGCCTGATCGATGCGTGTACGCGCCTGCTGCGCGTTCTGCACCGTACCGGCACCCACCCCGGCGAGATGGTTGTAGCGATTAAGTTCATGCTCGGCGAAAGCCATCTCGGCCTTGGCCGACACCACCGCGGCTTGCGCCTGGGCGATCACCGACGACTGGCGCTCAAGGGTGGCCTTGGCATTTTGCAATTGCGCTTGGGCCACCAGCGTCTCGGCGGCAGCGGCTTCAGCGGCGGCACGCAGATCGCGGTCATCGATCAGCGCCAGCAACTGCCCGGCCTGGACCTGCTGGTTGTCGTCCACCAGCACTTGCTTGATGAACCCGGCAACGCGCGGCACCACCAGCGTGTAGTCCGCCGAGACATAAGCGTCATTGGTGCTTTGATGCGTACGCTGGCCGAACAGGCCGGGCGCCAGCAGATAAATCAGCGCGCCCACCGCAATCACGACGGCAGCGCCCACGGCCACTTTTTGCTTCGATTGAGTCGTCATAAAAACCTTCAGTTTCAGTGGAGCATTCAGGTCGGTGCGCGCGGCGGATAGATCCGTGTCGGCAGCCAGAAAATCAGCAGGATCAGCGCCACGGCGACGCCGGCCATGCACAGGTAAAGATCAGCGGCGGTCAACACCACCGCCTGCTCATGCAGCCGATGGGCGAGGCCGGCGCTGTCGGCATCGGCCAAGGGTGAATTGCCCAGGCGGTCCACCAGCATCGTCGAGTGAAAGTGCAGTCGCGCCGTGGTCAACGTCTCCAGCACACCGGTGGCGATCACCGCCGCCAGGCCTTTCACGGTGTTGAACCAGGACGAGGCGAATGGCCCATCCATCGGACTGATGCTGCCGGTCGAGAGCATCAGCAACGGCAGCACCGCCATTGGCTGACCGAAGATTTGCAGCAGCTGTAGCACATAGAAGTCATCGCGAATCCACGCCGATGTCAGCTGTGATCCACCCAGGCAGGACAGGGTCAGCATGCCCAGGCCGATGCCCAGCACCCAGCGGCAATCGACCCAGCGCAAGTTGCACAGCGCCGCCACCAACGGCAGCGCGATCAACTGTGGCAACGCCGCCAGCAGGGTGATCGGCGCGGTCTGCACCGGGCGATAACCCTGGACCTGCGCCAGGTAGCTGGACGGAATAATGATCACCGCCAGCAACACCACCAGCACCCCGGCCAGGGTCAGCAAGGCAAACGAGAGGTTGCGAATGCCGAGCATCTGCATCTTGAAAAACGGGATCGGCTGCGACCACTCGTTGATCAGAAACAGCACCAGCAACAACGTGCCGCCCACCAGCAAGGCGCTGATCAGGCTCGACTCGAACCAGTCCAACCGATTGCCCTGCAAAATGCCGATCACCAGCATGCAGATCGCCGGAAATCCCAGCAGCAAACCGCGCCAGTTAAACTGCTTGAAGCGCTCCAGTCGCAGCGGGTCCTGGGGAATCCCGTAGGCCACCGCCACTGTGGCGATCAGGCACGGCGCGACGACTTGCCAGAACGTCCATTGCCAGCCGACGTACTCGGTCCACAACCCCGCCAAAGGCGTGCCGAGCCCCGGACCGAAAGTGGCCGTCAAGGCATAACCGGCCAGGCCGAAGACTTTTATGTTGGCCGGCAGAAAACGCAGTGCGACGGTCATCAACATGGGGGGTAACGCGCCACCGGCCAGGCCTTGCAATGTGCGCAAAACCAACAGGCTTTCGTAATTCGGCGCCAGCGGGCACAACACGCCCAACAGGGTGAATGCACTGATCGCACACAGCGTGAAACGCCGCAACGAGAACGTCACCGCACACCATGGCGCGAAGGCCGCAGCCGCTACCGAGGTCGCGGCATAGCTGGCGACCAGCCAGGTGCCTTCGTCGTAGCCGATGGCCAAGGCACCGCGAATGTCAGCCAGGGCAACCTTGGTCACCATCTCGTTCAAGCCCGAAACCAGCACCGCCAGCAGCACACCCACCAGGCCAATGATGATCCGCGGACCAAACACTGTTGGCGCGGCGGCCGGTTTGGGCGCGGCCAGAGGCACCGAGGCCGTCAGGGAGGTCATCGGTTCACAACTCCGCAATGATTGAGGGGGCAGTCTACGAAGGCGAATCGCTGACGAAAACTGACTTATTGGCAATTTATAAGTGCATGGGGCGCAGCAATTGGATGATGAAAACGAACGAGGACAGAAAGCGGTCTCGCGAAGAAACGACGGAAAAAAACTAACACCGCCGAGTCAGGCGGACCACCATCCATAGGTGTTAGAGCGGTGCTGCGATCTTTTGATTTTCAAGCCGGCTGGGCTGCCAACCACGTCTCATCGCAACAGCTTTTCAGCGTCTCACGCAGCCAGCGGTGGGCCGGGTCATTGTCGAATCGCGGATGCCAAGCCTGGGTCAGCATGATGGTCGGCAGCGGCACAGGCAGGGTGAACGAACGCAATTTCAAACCCAGGCGCCGCACGCTCAGCAGCGTTTCCCTGGGCACCGGCAGAATCAGATCGGAATCGGGCAAGGCGAACATCGCCGCATGGAAACTCGGCGCGATCACCGCCACCCGCCGCTCCAGCCCTAGGGCGTTAAGTGCCGTATCGATCGGCCCGCGAGCGATCCCGCGGCGCGACATGCTGATATGGGAAAATCCGGCGAAACGTTCGGCGGTAATCTCTTCATCGAGCAGCGGATGATCTTCGCGCACCAGGCCGACGAACTGGGTGGAAAACAGGTTCTGCACTTTCACTTCCGGCATCAGCGGCCGGTTGTTGCTGACGCTCAAATCGATGCGGCCCTCACGCAAAGCCTCGTCATCGCCATCACCCTCCGGAACAAATCGTAGCTCGCAATGCGGCGCCTGACGCTCCATGGTGTCGAACAACTTGCCGCCGTAGATGCCGATGAAAAAGTCATTGGCCCGAATGCTGAAGCGCCGGCGCAAACTGCCCAGGTCCACGACACGGGCCGAGTGGAATAGCTGCGCGGCCTGCTCTACCACATCACGCACTTGCTCGCGCAACTCCAGCGCCTTGGGTGTTGGTACCAGACCACGGCCGGCACGTACCAGGATCGGATCGCCAATGGCCTCACGGATGCGTGTCAGCGTTCGACTCATGGCCGCCGGGCTGAGGTTCATCCGCCGCGCGGCGCCCACTACGCTGCCTTCGTCGAGCAGGGCGTCGAGAGCGACCAGGAGGTTCATATCCGGGAGTTGCATGCTGAGCACTCGTGTCTGATGTGGATTGATTCAGGCGCAATGCTAGCAAACATCTCCCAACTAATGCGTTGGCAGTTCCGGCCCCTTCGCGAGCAGGCTCGCTCCCACATTGGATCTTCAGTGGACCAACCCCCTGTGGGAGCGAGCCTGCTCGCGAAGAGGCCCGCACAGTCACCATCACCATCCGCATAGATCCCCCTCTAACTCGCCCGAACCACTATCAGTTCTGCTAGTTCTCAACCGTTGCCGTGGAGGGTAAAACATAGCCAGACATTCACCTCGATCCTCCAGTAGAGGTTTTCGGCATGACTCAACCCAAGAAACAGAACCCGACCGGGCAACACACGGTACTGCTGGCGGTGGATTTCAAAAACTCGGTACTCGCCGAAATCGACGCGGGCAGGACCAATCGCATTGCATACTCGCCCTATGGCCGGCAATCGGCGCAGCATGAGCTCATCACACGGTTAGGCTTCAATGGAGAATTGCGCGAGGAGAAACTCGATTGGTATGTGTTGGGCAACGGCTACCGTGTTTACAACCCTTGGCTTATGCGCTTTCACAGTCCGGACAGTTTGAGTCCGTTCGGTAGGGGCGGGAGAAATGCGTATATATATTGCGGTGGGGAGCCGATGATGAATACGGATCCGACGGGGCACTATTTCGGATTGCCTCTATCGATTGCGCGAACATTCATAGATGACCTCATCGCCATCCCCACTCGGATGGCCAGCGCAGCGAAAACTGCAGTCAGTCAGTCTGTAAAGACTGTAAGCAGTGGTATTTCTCGCGTTACTAACCAAGCCAAACAGACGTTAGACGATGCATTTTCCTCTGTAATAGCACGGAGCACGACGGAGACTGAATTTGCAAAAATTCCGCGGGTTACAGCATCAAATCGCAAAGCGATTAGTCCGACTATGTTAAGTGAGAACTCGTTTCAAACTCATGGCTATGCAAATAGAACGATACTTCCGAGCACACAACCGAAGCCCCAAAATCATGGCTATGCAAACAGAACGGCACTTCCGAGCACGCGACCGAAGCCTCAAAATCATGGCTATGCAAACAGAACGGCACTTCCGAGCACGCGACCGAAGCCTCAAAATCATGGCTATGCAAACAGAACAGAAATCCTGAACTGGAACTCAACATCATCTTCCACTACCGCCGTGAATAAAATCAGGACATAGCCTCCAAGCTTGCAGCCTTCGATCTCTGTGGCAGGCTCATCACTGTTTTGTCACGTGATGAGCCGTACGGATATTTTTACCGCTGCATCCCCCACCGCTTCACCGTCACCCGCTCCAGCGAATCAAATACCAAATTCTCCACCAGCAACCCAATCAAAATCACCACCGCCAACCCGGCAAACACCTTGTCGGTGTACAGCTCATTGCGGTTCTGAAAGATGTACCAACCCAACCCGCCCTTCCCGCTCGTGGCCCCAAACACCAACTCAGCCGCAATCAATGTACGCCAGGCAAACGCCCAGCCGATTTTCAGGCCGGCGAGGATCGAGGGCAGTGCTGCGGGGATCAGGATGAACAGCACGAAGCGCATGCCCTTGAGGCCGTAGTTGCGCCCGGCCATGCGCAGGGTTTCCGAGACGCCGAGAAAGCCCGCGTAGGTGTTGAGGGCCAAGGCCCAGAGTACCGAGTGCACCAGCACGAAAATCAGGCTGTTCTGCCCCAGGCCAAACCACAACAATGCCAGCGGCAGGAGGGCAATGGCCGGGAGCGGGTTGAACATCGAGGTCAGGGTACTCAACAGGTCGCGGCCGAACTGGGTCGACACCGCCAGTGTGGTCAGGGCAAACGCCAGGACGATGCCGATCAGATACCCCTTGAGCAGCACCACCAGGGAAATCCACACCTTGCCCAGCAGCTCGCCGCTGAGCAAGCCGTCGTACAGTGCATGCGAGGTTTGCACGAAGCTCGGCAGCAGCAGGTCGTTGTTCTGATAACGGGCGACCGCCTCCCAGAGTACGGCGAGCAAAATCAGGATCAGGCTTTTACGCAGCCAGCCCTGTTGCCACAGACGTTGACCGAGGGGCAGTTCGCGTTCCAGCGGCACGCTGGTCAGTGGTTGCAAAACGGTTTCGAACGCTTCACGCGGGGATGATAAATGGCTCATCGGGCCCTCCTTTCAACTGGCTCAATAAGCGATGCGGATGTCGGCGAAATCCAGTTCACGCTCGGTTTCCGGCGACTGCCCTTCGTCAAACAACAGCCTGTGGATACGCCGCGCCGATTCCTGAAACGCCACACCGCCCTGGCTATGCAAATCGTATTGATGGCTGTGGACTTCCGCCCTCACCCGCCCCGGATGCGGCGACAGCAACAGGATGCGGTTGCCCACCACCAGCGCCTCTTCGATGGAGTGCGTGACAAACAAGAGCGTGAAGCGCACTTCTTCCCAGAGCAGCAGCAGTTCTTCCTGCATCTTGCGTCGGGTCAGCGCATCGAGCGCAGCGAAGGGTTCGTCCATCAGGAGGATTTTCGGCTGCATGGCCAGCGCCCTGGCGATGGCGACTCGCGCCTTCATGCCACCTGACAGGGTATGTGGATAGGCATCTGCAAACGCTGCAAGACCGACCTTGTCGAGGTAGTGCAGCGCCCGCTCCTCGGCCTCTTTACGCTTGAGGGTTTTCGAGGCCAGCAGCGGAAACATCACGTTCTGTTTGACCGTCTTCCACGGCGGCAGCTGATCGAACTCCTGGAACACCACGATCCGGTCCGGCCCCGGCGCATCGACGCGCTGACCTTGCAGACGGATCTCGCCCTCCACCGGCTGGATGAATCCGGCGGCGGCCTTGAGCAAGGTCGACTTGCCGCAACCGGACGGACCGAGCAGGACAAAGCGGTCCGCCGGATCGATCTCGAAACTGACTTGATGGGTCGCCCGCACCACCCGCTGGGGCGTGCGATATTCCAGGCTGACATTATCGACCGACAGCAACGCTTGGGTTGCCGTGGTCGGTTTGCTGACCGTGTGGCCTTGCAAAGGGGCGTTCATGTGGGTCAGCTCCCTTGCAGCGGTTTGGCATCCTGGAAGAAGTAATCCTTCCACGAATCCGGTTTGTTTTTGATCGCGCCGACGCGGTAGAGGAACTCGGCCAGCGGATAAGTATTTTTCGGTGTGACACTGAATTCGAACTGTGGGTTATCGATAATTTTCAGCAACGCAGCGCGGTCGATTTTGGCTTTGGTGACGCGGATGTAAGTGTCCGCCGCCGCCCCTTTATCGTTCTGCGCGAATTGCGCCGCTTCAGTCAGCGCGTCGATGAAGGCCTTGTAGGTTTTCGGGTTTTCGTTGCGGAATTTCTCGGTGGCGAACAACACCGTCGGCGAGTTCGGGCCGAGCAGGTCATAGGTATTGAGCACCACATGCACGTTAGGATTTTCCAGCGCCTGATCCTGGAACGGCGGGTTGGAAAAGTGTCCGCTCAGCTCGGTGCCGCCAGCGATCAGCGCCGCCGTGGCATCCGGGTGTGGAACGGCGATGGTGTACTTGTCGAGGCGATTGAATTCCTTGTCACCCCACTGCTTGGCGGCCGCGTATTGCAGGAAGCGCGACTGCACCGACACCCCCACCGCCGGCACCGCAATGCGGTCCTTCTCGGTGAAGTCGGCGATGGTTTTGACCTTGGGATTATTGCTCACCAGGTAGTACGGGAAATTACCCAGGGACGCCACGGCCTTGACGTTCTGCTTGCCATGGGTGCGGTCCCAGATGGTCAGCAGCGGACCGACACCGGCACCGGCAATATCGATGGAACCGGAGAGCAATGCATCGTTGACCGCCGCCCCACCGGAGAGCTGTGTCCAGTCGACCTTGATGTCGATGCCTTCCTGCTTGCCGTACTTCTCGATCAGGTTCTGATCGCGCACTACGTTGAGCAACAAATAAACGATACCGAACTGCTCGGCAATGCGGATTTCACCTTCGGCGTGAGCCACGCTCGGCGCCACCAGGCTGCCGGCGATCAGGCTGAAACCCAGGCCGATGGCCGCGGCCAGCGGTGCAAAGGGAAGACGTTTGGACATAATCAGATCTCCGACAAATCAGAAAGGCGCGTCGCCCTGGATGGTGGTGCGATACAGTTTGCGGCGCAGGTAGCTTGGGCAGCCGGCGGCAAGGTGGATCAGCGAACGGTTGTCCCAGAACACCAGGTCATGGGGCTGCCACTGATGGCGGTAGATGTTTTGCGGCAACACGCTGCGGGCGTAGAGCTCGGTCAGCAGTTGCTGGCTCTCGTCCTCCGGCAGGCCAACGATGCGGGTGGTGAAGCCCTCGCTGACGAACAACGCCTTACGGCCGTTTTCCGGGTGCGTCCGCACGACCGGGTGCACTACTTCAGCCACTTGGGCGAGCTGCTCCGGCGTCAGGGTCGGACGCCAGTTGCCTTCGAATTTGGTCTCGCTGTAACGCGCCGTGTAGGAGTGCGCCGCCGAGCGACCTTCGACCGCTTTGCGCAACGCTTCAGGCAGGCTGTCCCAGGCCTTGTGCATGTCGGCGAACAGGGTGTCGCCGCCCTCAGACGGCAGCTCCTGGGCATGCAGCATCGAGCCCAGACTCGGCAGTTCCTTGTAGGAGAGATCGGAGTGCCAGAACTTGCCGGCATCGCCCAGGCCGACGTTCTGGCCGTTTTCGACGATGTTGGAAACGATGAGGATTTCCGGGTGCCCCGCCAGCAGGAACTGCTTGAGCACATGGATTTGCAACACGCCAAAACGACGGCTGAAATCGATCTGCTGTTGGGGGGTAATGCGCTGGTCGCGGAACACCACCACGTGATGATCCAGGTGCGCGCGGTGAATGCGGGCGAAGTCCCGGTCATTGATCGGGCGGGACAAATCGAGGCCGATGATTTCGGCGCCCACCGCCCCACTGAACGGGCGGATTTCAAAGCGTTGTGGCGCGATGACTGGCGATGCTGAAGCTGCGGACATAAATCACTCCCACGCACGGCACGCTCAAGGGCGCGCGCGTCGATCAGAAACTCACGGAGGTCCCGTGTTGGTTCGTGTCGTGCGGCGCGCCGATTGGTCGGCAGGTACGCAGATGTGTGACTTTATAGATATAAGAACAGGATTTTAAATACCGTTAGCGAATAACCATATGGCGTATTTCGCCTATGCTGCTGACAGCATGACGCGGTTCACTTCTGAGGGATGCTCCATGTTCTACGTGCAACGCAATGCAGAAGGACAACTGATGCGCGTCGAAGCCGAAGCCTACGCCGAATCCACGGAAACGCTGCCGGCCGACCACCCTGACCTTCAGGCCTGGTTCGCCAACGAGGTCATGGCCACCAGCCTCAATCAGCTCAAGCAAATTAAACAACTCAAGCAACTGCGCCAGAGCGACCTGGAAATGATCCGGGTACTCGACGACTTGATCGAGGTGCTGATCAACAAAGGCGTGATCCTCGTCACCGACCTGCCGGCGCCCGCGCGGGCCAAACTGATGGACCGGACCCAGGCCCGGGAGGCGTTGGGGGGGCTGAGTCATTTGGTTGATGATGATGAGGAAGGGGTTATTTGATCGCTTCACCTGTTTCGACTTGCCCGCGATGGCGGCGTCACATGCGACGCAAATCCTGAGGCCTACTGCCAAGGCCTGGGCTCCCCCACCAACCGCCCCTGAACCCCATACAC
>NZ_SCOO01000013.1:0-132629 GCF_005502415.1 Pseudomonas sp. G(2018)
CGAGCAGCATCCGCACAGCGCTTTGAACTATCGCTCGCCGAGGGAATTCAGGCGTTTGGCAGCAGCATCAATTTAACAGGGAGTTGGTGTCCGGTTTTGTAGGGGCAAGTCCAGGTAGTAGCTAATTGATGCTGTAGTTTTCCGCTTTTCATCAACTCTTAAGTACGAGGTAGCTATGACGCTACGCAAGGCAATGACTTTATCGGTGGGTCTTCTATTTGTAGGCTTGATAGGTAGTTTGACTGTGTTTTTGGCAAAGTGCCTATGGCTGAGTCTCTCAGAAGGTAACTGGATAGTTGCGCGCTACATTGAAAATGATTTCCGGCGTGCTGTTGATTTTGGAGTCATGGCGGTTCTGCCTGGCTTAATCGCAATGACTGTCACTGGATGTTGGTTCTTGATTCACCGTTTCAACGATCCGACTTAATTTCATGGTTGTCGAGCTGGAAGTCCTCGTGAGTCACCCTGAGCACGACCTGCTCCATTTTTATCGCGTTCCTACGTGAAATCTGAGCGACTAACTGGGGCTTGGCATTGCTGCTTGCGCGTAGGAGTGTATCTATCCATTCTTATTCCATGGTTATTTGATTGCTGCTGTAAAAACCGCCTCTCTGTAATCGGCGTGATGACACGCTCGACTTCCTACCCATGTCGTTTGATGGGGTGATGTTCGCGGTGATTGTGGAGCAGTTGGCGGGCTTGGAAAAACCCTCACTGTATGTGGTTGTAGAAAAACCCTCACTGTTGCGACAGGCGCCCGCTTGTCGATCAACCAACATGAGGGCCAGCCATGACCACTTTCACCGCAACCGCTCATTTTCAAGCGTGGGCAGCGCAACGCCGAGCCGACCCGAATTTACCCGCTGACGCCGCAATGGCTGCTGCCGGTGTTCGACGAATCCGGGCAGAGATTCGAGAAAACCATCAAACCGCTAACAGCTTCGTTGTGAAGCCAAATGGGCTGCGTCGAGGACGACCTCCGCTATCTACTGCGAATCCTGTAGCTCATATCATTCAATTGATCAGCTCCAATCGACCGCAGTGGTTGGACGATATTGTGTATGGCTCAGTTGCGACAGCAGTTGGTTCTAATAAAGGTCAACTTCGAGTTCGCTCGGGAGACGTTTTGGCCGCTCTGCACCTTGAAATTATTGTAGTCAAAACAATACAGCAGTCAGGAATGTCGAATCGAACGGCGCAAGAAATCACAAAAGCGGCTCGACATGCCGTTCACGGAATCGAGAGCTATTTAAATCGACACTCGGCCAAGCTGAAGGAATTGGCTGCTGCGGCTGACTTGGTAGCCGAACTGGCGCACCAATCCGATTTAACGCGGGGAGTTATAGGAAAGGCGGAATAGCGGAACTTTCAGAATGTCTGTCTGGGAGTCAAGTAATATTTGCGGTTCAATGATGGTTGCTCTTGATGGGGAGAGCAGTTCGATCAGCTTATCGTTGCCCAGAAGTACGACTTTATATAAGGGAGGGGTGGCATAAGCAATCAATAGCGATAAGTCCATCAAAGACAAATTCATTGTCCGCAGGGTATCGGCAGTGGCCTTTGAGTTAGACCTGAAGACGCTTAAACATTTAGTCAGTTCGCCAATGGGTGTCGAAAATCTATTGAATATGCTCGCGTGGTCGTCAAGACATGTTGGGGCACGAAGGAAGGAATGACACAAGGTATAGACCCTCACTATTGAGAGCAACCCACTTCGATATAGGAGACCCAACCATGACTACCCACATTCCAATGCCTTCCCTGACCGATCTTCAAGCCACCTATGCGATTGATCCAGCGAGCCCCTCGGGCTTGTCCCGTATCACAACTTCCCGAGGCCCTAATGGAAAAGTTGGCCCTGTCGTTAGCATAGGCACGGACGGCTATTACCGTATGCAGTTCAAACACCAGTTCTATAGGACCAATCGAGTAATCTACTTTATGCATTCCGGGAGCGATCCTGCTGAACTTGTTGTCGATCACATCGACGGAAATAAGTTGAACAACAGTGTGGAGAACCTTCGAACGTGTACCGTTCAAGAAAATCTATGGAACGCCAAACGAAGGAGTAATAAGTCTGATGGTCTCCCGAAAGGAATTATGAGGTACGGCATCAGCTATGCAGTAAAAGTAAGTATTGGTGGCGACGGGCCGATTATCAAAATTTTCGATAGCCTTAGCGTTGCCATTCAATATGTCGATCAAATCCGCAAGCAATATCATGGAGAGTTCGCAAGGAATAGCTAAGTTCGCGTATGGGTATTTCTGCGACATCGATAGGAAGTGCAGAAGTCCTTACTATTGCGGCAGGCATACCCGCTCGTCACTCAGCCAGCAATAGAAGGGCCAGACGATGCCCTACGATTTCAAATCGACTCCACACCACCAGCTATGAACTGACTTCCAAGACCCAAGCCGGCGAAGTTCTTGCGATCCGAAAGGTGTCCATAAAGAAACACTCAATCATCACAGACGTAGGTACCTACAGCCTTAGTCGAACAGCGGTTCTATGTCTCGTAGCCGAAGCTGTAGCCTGATATTCCAATTTTGCCCATCCTCACCCGAATGGATGCGGCGATGACAATTAGGGCAAATAGCTCCAACCCATGCTGGATGGTCTGGGCCTTCGTCTGCAAGGCGGTGGGTATGGTGAGGTTCGAGGTAGGGGGTGCCGTCTTTCTTTTTGAAGGGGGCAGGCTTATCGCAGGCTTCACACTTACCGTTCGCCCTGGCTATTACATAGCGCTTCACGGCTTCACTTCGCTTGAACCACGACCGTTTTACTTCTGCCGGGTCGGTTTGGAGTGGCGGCTCATTGGCAGCAGCGTATGCGGCCGCTTTCAGAGTTGTAATGCTCGGAGTAGTAGACGGGGCGGATTGATCAGGGGCCTGATAAGGTGATTCAGAATGAGCTTCTGTGGAGACCGGCATCAAGTTAAACACAATGGCCTGACGGCTTTTGTTTTCCTTGTCTGGGCGTGTTACGAATGTCCAAGAAGCGCACTCGAAAACACCTTCGTAGCGGACTCCTTTGCCTTTCCCCAGGTCTTTGAAAAGCATCAAATCATTGCCATTTGCTCTGTGGTCGCGAATTGCTTTGTTGCCCCCGGTGAATGTCATGGTGCCGCTTTGACCTTCGCCGGTGTACATAAAAACGCCATCAACCCAATCGTCGTGGTATCCATAGACTTTCCCGCTCTCACCAGAGAACAAGAAAACGACCGGGAAATTCTTAGGAGTCCAGATACCAGCCTGGAGTTGACCTCCATACGCGGCTCGAAGGTCCTTTCTAAAGTAGGTGGATCCTCGAGACAAGAATAGAGCGGGGTGTGGAGTTTGAATTACAGAAAATCCGAGTTGAGCAAAGCACTTAACGACTGTTTTTTCTCCTCCGGAAAACTCTGAAGGTTTGAGTGGCGTGCCGTGCTGCTTTCCGTATGCAACGCCTGCGATCGCTTTTGAGTCGTAAATACGGCCCTCAAATTGAAGAATGTAGCTTCTTGAAGGCTTGTAGCCGTAGCTCTTCAGAAAAGACTCTCGACCCTTCGATTCAAATTCCTGAATGGCTGCTAATACGGCGTCACGAGACGTTAGGTCGTTCAACGATTTACTCAAGGAGATTTCCCTCTGAACTTTTGTGGCCGATAGTGTAGTCGTCTACTGCGCGGTCCCGCGATGGGGCATTCACAAAAAAGTCGGTAGGTCGCCCCAACGGGAATCCAACGGAAACATCAGGCACATCGGGTTTTTCTTTGAGTGCTGGTCTGTTTCGGGACGTGGGTTAAGGGCACAATCCTGCGATCTGAGTATTTTTACAGAGGTTGATGATGGCGGCCACTTACGAGCAATGCGCGGTTTTGTTTTTGGATGTCCTTGGATTTAAACGTCTAATAAATGAACGCCGCGAGGATTTGATAGAGGATGCCCTGACTATCACCTCAAGGCAGTACCAGTCCAATTATAAGGTGTCAGCATTCTCAGACAATATGGTCGTTTCTATTGCGTTTCGCCATGGGCATGAGTTGGCGGAGTTGATTCAGTTTGCCAGCTCTCTTACCTTGCACCTCCTTCATGTGGGGATCTTATCGCGCGGTGGTATTGCGGTTGGGGAATTACGTCACCAAGGCAGTATTGTTTATGGCCCTGCGTTAGTTGAGGCGCACCGACTCGAAAGCCAAGTTGCCAACTACCCTCGTATCGTCTTGGCTCACGATGCAGTAGCAAAATCGCTGGTCGAAGGGGGGAACCCGCAAGGGTGCGAAGAGTTCATTCGTGGCTTCCTACGCACAGACTCCGATGGGTTGGAACATGTGAACATAATGGACCACAAGGCATTGATGCCTTTTCACATCATGCTTCCTGTTGAGGCGCAAGGACCCGGAGTGATTTGTTTTAAAGCGCTGATAGCAGCGAAGGTAAAAGCAGTTAGGCATGCACTTGCTAATAATCCTGCAATTGACCACCGCTCTATCTCCAAGCACGAATGGTTGAAGAATTATGCTGATAGTTACGAGGTTTTTTATACCCAGGCGTAATATCAATCCGCGAAACAAGCTATAGATCGTCGGGGGCTTGAGATTTTTGGAAAAGCCTGAGCCTGGCACAAGTTGTTGAGCTAATGATCCGCTCGCGATGGAGCGCAAAGAATCTTGGCGTCAGTACAACTCGCTGGACTACCCAGACAGCCTAAGTGGTCTGGGTGACTGTCCGGTTGGCCTTCTGGCTGTGGGTGCGCAGGTCAAATGCAATGGGTCCAGAATGCGAAAATGCAGAAAATTTCCGAGCCCTCATCCCATCAATCATTCTCGCGCAGATTCCCCCGCTACGCCCTGGCGCAGATTCGCAGTCCGATGCCTGCTTGGGGTCCTTAACGTGCTTGTATGCGCCACTGTAAGAACCCTTTCGACTGTCACAAATTCTGTATCAAACCCTGTCACAACCCGTTGCCAAGCGCCTGCTGACCTCGTTACGATGGACCTACCTTTCTTCCTCCTGACACTCAGTCCGTAAACCGCAGTTCCCGCGTCTGGCCCAACAACAACGGCCCATTTAGCTCCGTCACCTCCCTGATGTAATCCCACAACAGGGTGATCCGCTTGAGCTTGCGCAGGTCTTCGCGGCAGTACATCCAGAACTGTCGCGTGATGTTGATTTCTTCCGGCAACACCGGCAGCAAACGTGGGTCCTGGGCGGCGAGGAAGCAGGGCAGGATCGCCAGGGATCGCCCTTGCTGCGCCGCCACGAACTGGGCAATCACGCTGGTACTGCGCAAATTGGCGCTGGCGCCGGGCAAGACGTTGGCCAGGTACAGCAGCTCCGAGCTGAACGCCAGGTCGTCGACATAACTGATGAATGAATGCTTACCCAGATCGGCCGGGCGGCGGATGGCCGGGTGTTTGTCCAGGTATTCCTGGGTCGCGTACAGCTGCAAGCGGTAATCGCAGAGCTTGCAGCAGACGTACGGTCCGTGCTCCGGGCGTTCCAGGGCGATGACGATGTCCGCTTCGCGCTTGGACAGGCTGATGAAGTGCGGCAGGGGCAGGATGTCCACCGAGATCGCCGGGTAGGCGTCGACGAAGTGGCTCAACTGCGGGGTGATGAAGAAGCTGCCGAACCCTTCGGTGCAGCCCATGCGCACATGACCGGACAGCGCCACGCCGGAGCCCGAGACCTGCTCGCAGGCCATGTGCAGCGTACTTTCGATCGATTCGGCGTAACCCAGCAGCCGTTGGCCTTCGGCGGTCAGGACAAAACCGCTGGTCCGGGATTTCTCGAACAATAACGTGCCCAATGATGCTTCCAGCGAACTGATGCGCCGCGACACGGTGGTGTAGTCGACCGCCAGGCGCTTGGCAGCGGTGCTGGCCTTGCGGGTCCGGGCGACTTCGAGGAAAAACTTGAGGTCATCCCAGTTCAACGAGCCTAACGACGTGATGTTTTTTTGCATGTTGGACCGGCTTTTATGTGCGTTCTTATCAGATGTTTGCACATCTATACTCCAAAAACAGCCCGACAACCAATTCGCGGCATACGCCTCCTCAAGGCGACTTTCTCGCCTTGGCTCCCCTGATAGCTCTCTTCAACAAGAATAACGTCCAGGAGACCCACATGAACGCATCGCTTACGCCTAACGAAACGACCGTACAAAAGGTCAAGCTGTTGATTGACGGTGAGTGGGTCGAATCCAAGACCACCGAATGGCACGACATCATCAACCCGGCGACCCAGCAAGTGCTGGCCAAAGTGCCGTTCGCCACCGCTGAGGAAGTGGACGCAGCGATCAGTGCGGCCCATCGCGCCTTCCAAACCTGGAAGCTGACCCCGATCGGCGCGCGGATGCGCATCATGCTCAAGCTCCAGGCGCTGATTCGCGAGCATTCCAAACGTATCGCCGCGGTCCTGAGCGCAGAGCAGGGCAAAACCATTGCCGACGCAGAAGGCGACATTTTCCGTGGTCTGGAAGTGGTCGAACACGCGTGTTCCATCGGCAGCCTGCAAATGGGCGAGTTCGCTGAAAACGTCGCCGGCGGTGTTGATACTTACACCTTGCGCCAGCCGATCGGTGTGTGCGCCGGCATCACCCCGTTCAACTTCCCGGCGATGATCCCGCTGTGGATGTTCCCGATGGCCATCGCCTGCGGCAACACCTTTGTACTCAAGCCTTCCGAACAGGACCCGATGTCGACCATGCTGCTGGTGGAACTGGCCATCGAAGCCGGCATTCCGGCAGGCGTGCTCAACGTTGTGCATGGCGGCAAGGACGTGGTGGACGGGCTCTGCACCCACAAAGACATCAAGGCTGTTTCCTTCGTCGGTTCGACCGCGGTCGGTACTCACGTCTACGACCTGGCCGGCAAGCACGGCAAGCGCGTGCAATCGATGATGGGCGCCAAGAACCACGCCGTGGTGCTGCCGGATGCCAATCGAGAACAGGCGCTGAATGCGCTGGTGGGTGCCGGCTTCGGCGCGGCCGGGCAGCGCTGCATGGCCACGTCTGTGGTGGTGTTGGTGGGCGCGGCCAAGCAATGGCTGCCGGACCTGAAGGCGCTGGCGCAGAAACTCAAGGTCAATGCCGGCAGCGAGCCGGGTACCGATGTGGGGCCGGTGATCTCGAAAAAAGCCAAGGCGCGGATTCTCGATCTGATCGAAAGCGGCATCAAGGAAGGCGCCAAGCTGGAACTGGATGGTCGCGAGATCTCGGTACCTGGTTACGAAAAGGGTAACTTTGTCGGCCCGACCCTGTTCTCCGGCGTGACCACTGACATGCAGATCTACACCCAGGAAATCTTCGGCCCGGTGCTGGTGGTTCTGGAAGTCGCCACCCTCGACGAGGCCATTGCCCTGGTCAACGCCAACCCGTTCGGCAACGGCACGGGCCTGTTCACCCAGAGTGGTGCAGCGGCGCGCAAATTCCAGACCGAGATCGACGTTGGCCAGGTCGGCATCAACATTCCGATTCCAGTACCGGTCCCGTTCTTCAGCTTCACCGGTTCCCGTGGTTCCAAGCTCGGCGACCTCGGTCCGTATGGCAAGCAAGTGGTGCAGTTCTACACTCAGACCAAGACCGTCACCAGCCGCTGGTTTGACGATGACAGCGTCAACGACGGTGTGAACACCACCATCAACTTGCGTTAAGGAGCCGGACATGAAAATCGCTTTTATCGGTCTCGGCAACATGGGCGCGCCGATGGCGCGCAACCTGATCAAGGCTGGCCATTCATTGCGCCTGGTCGATCTGAACAAAGCCGTGTTGGCAGAGCTGGAACAACTGGGCGGCAGCATCAGTGCGTCGGCCCGGGAAGCGGCACAGGGCGCGGAACTGGTGATCACCATGCTGCCGGCTGCCGTGCATGTGCGCAGTGTCTGGCTCGGTGAGGATGGTGTGCTCGCCGGTATCGGCAAGGGTGTGCCGGCGGTGGATTGCAGCACCATCGACCCACAGACCGCCCGTGACGTGGCCGCTGCTGCGGCCAAGCAGGGTGTGGCCATGGCCGATGCGCCGGTTTCCGGTGGCACCGGTGGTGCGGCGGCCGGGACGCTGACCTTCATGGTCGGCGGGACGGCGGATTTGTTCGCCACTCTGCAACCGGTGCTGGCGCAGATGGGGCGCAACATCGTCCACTGCGGTGAAGTCGGCACCGGGCAGATCGCGAAGATCTGCAACAACCTGCTGTTGGGGATTTCCATGGTCGGCGTCAGCGAGGCCATGGCCTTGGGCGACGCGTTGGGTATCGACACCAAAGTGCTGGCCGGCATCATCAACAGCTCCACCGGGCGTTGCTGGAGTTCGGAGATGTACAACCCGTGGCCTGGCATCGTCGAAACGGCGCCAGCCTCGCGTGGCTATACCGGCGGCTTCGGTGCGGAATTGATGCTCAAGGATCTGGGGCTGGCCACGGAAGCGGCACGTCAGGCGCATCAGCCGGTGGTGCTTGGTGCGGTGGCCCAGCAGTTGTATCAGGCGATGAGCCTGCGTGGGGAAGGCGGGAATGACTTCTCTGCGATCATCAACAGCTATCGCAAACCGCAGTAACGGACGGCTGCGACAAGTTGGGTTTGAGTTAGAAATCTGTGGGAGCAAGCAGGCTCGCTCCCACAGATACAGCATGTGCGCATCGATATTTACCGGGAAATCACGTCGGGTGATTTCCCGGTTTTTTATGCGTGAAAAGGATCATGGCCAGGTTCGATCACGCATTCGCACGCTGGCAAAGGTCGATTCATTTCTTGCCTGGTCCAGCGCTGTCAGCGGCCGAGTCGATGCCTGCTGAGCAATGACAGGGACCGCTGGCTTGCGACTCATTTCCGAGCCGGCACGCTCATCGCTCGGTGGAACGCCGAAGTACTCGCGATAGCATTTGGAAAAGTGCGGCGTGGACACGAAACCGCAGACCGTCGCCAGTTCAATGAGCGACATTGACGTTTGCTTGAGCAATTGCCGAGCCCGGATCAGACGCAATCTGAGGTAGTAACGTGATGGCGTGCAGTTCAGGTATTTCTGGAATAGCCGCTCCAACTGTCGATGTGACAGATCCACAAGGGTGAATTGATCCAGTAGTAGAAAACCGACGCATCGGGTCGGTTTGCCGTCCAGCAGGGGGGACTTTGATCACATCGTGGTCGTGTCCTCACGAAGAGCGATGACGGCCAGAGGCACGGTAGCGTCGAGCGCCGTGCCTCTGGTGTGCGCAACCGGTTTTTCTCTTGCGTTATCCCACGGACGTCGCCCTTGCAGGCTGTGCAGGGTGACGCGACGTGACCAGGCCGATAAAGGAAATCGCCAGTGCCAGGCCAATGGTCGTCGACACTTCGGTACGGTGTTGCGGGGAGATCATCATCACGGCCAGCGCAGCGCAAATGAACGCGATCACCAGCCACGTCAGCCATGGAAATAACCACATGCGAAAGGCCAGCTCGACGTTCTGTCGACGCAGCATCCGGCGCATGCGCAACTGCGATACCGCGATGGCCAGGTACACCAGCAAGGCAATCGCGCCGGAGCTGGCCAGCAGGAACTCAAACAACCCGGCGGGCATGAAGTAGCTCCAGACGGTAATCGCCGCCCCCAACACCGTACTGGCGATGACCGCCGCCCGTGGCACGCCTTCGGAGGAGGTCGCCTTCAGCGCTTTCGGCGCATCGCCACGACGCCCCAGTGAGTACAGCATGCGCGAGGCGATATAGATCGAAGAGTTCATGCAGCTGGCCACGGCGATCAGCACGACCACATCCACCATGAACTTGGCGTGGGGGATGTTCATGATTTCCAGCGCTCGCTGGTAGGAACCTACCTCGGCCAGCAGTGGATCGTTCCAGGGCACCACGGAGATGACCACGAAAATCGACAACAGATAAAACACGCCGATGCGCCAGATCACCGAACGCGTGGCCTTGGCAATGTTCTGCGACGGGTTGTCGGATTCGGCGGCGGCGATGGTCACCGCCTCGGTACCGATGAAGCTGAACATGATGGTGATGAAGGCGCCCACGACCGCCGACAGGCCATTGGGCGCGAACCCGCCGTGTTCGGCCATCAGGCCGCTCAAGCCGCTGACTTCCCGATCGGGAATCCAACCCATCAACACCGCGAAACCCACGCCGATGAAACCAATGATTGCCACGACCTTGGCCATGGCGAACCAGAATTCGAATTCGCCGTACTTGGAGACACTGAACAGATTGGTGATCACCAACGCAATGATCGATAGCAGGGCGAACAGCCACGCATCGAGCTGGGGAAACCACTGGTTCAGCACATGGCCTGCGGCCAGCGCTTCGATAGGGATCACCAGCACCCAGAACCACCAATACAGCCAACCGATAGTGAAGCCCGCCCAGCGGCCGATGGCCTGGTCGGCATAGGTGGAAAACGAACCGGTATCGGGATTGGCCACAGCCATTTCACCGAGCATGCGCATGACCAGAACGACCAGCAGACCCGAGAACAGATAGGCCAGCAATACGGCCGGGCCAGCGGCCGCAATGGCATGCCCCGAACCTACGAACAAACCGGCGCCGATAATCCCGGCGATAGACAACATGGTGACGTGACGAGGCTTGAAGCCCTGCGCCAATTGGCCACTGGAATCCTTGGAGGTCGGGCTAATCATTATTTTTTTTCTCTGGTGAACGACATTTGAGCGTGCTGATGGGGGTCGTGATTGTGACGGTTGCCGGATGCCCTTTCTGAACGCTGCGCCCTCCAGACGCTGTCGTTTTGGTCAAACCCATCATCGCGATGTGGTTATATCGGTGAAAAGCAGCACCACCTTACCCGGCTTGTCCGGCGCTCCCGTTACCTGATCGCGCCACCTCCGTATCTGAAATCGACACGGGCAAGCTTTGCGTTCGTGATGAAAACCAGTGGGTCACGGAGTGGCAGAAAGCAATCACTTGGTTTTCGAGCATTCTGCCGATGTCGCGGCGAAGCGTCTAGCGCGGGTATTTTGAGCGTGGGTTGGGGGTTCGGGAGGGGGGCGAGTGCGTTTATGGAGGGCGTATTGCGCAACGAGTCGTTACTTGGGTAACGACTCGTTGTGGGTGTCGCTTTTGTAATCGGGTGTCGTTTTGCGCAGGGATCAGGCAAACACAAAATACTTGCGAACGGTTTCCACCACTTCCCAGGTGCCTTTCATCCCCGGTTCGATGACGAAAATGTCACCGGCACGCAGGTGGATTGGCTCTTTGCCTTCCGGGGTGATGATGCAGTAGCCCTCGCGGAAATCGCAGTATTCCCACTTCACGTATTCCACGTACCACTTGCCCGGCGTGCAGATCCAGGTGCCCATGATCTTGCTGCCGTCTTCGCTGGTGTAGGCGTTGAGGTTGACGGTGTGCGGGTCGCCTTCGAGTTTTTCCCATTTGCAGGCGTCGAGTACGGGCAGCGGGTGGGTGTCGCGAAGTACGGTAATCGGTGCGTTTGCGGTCATGATGACTCCGGGCGTTGGAGAGAACTGAAGGCGCATCCTGACGGGCTTGGCGCTGTCCGAGTTGTCTGTACTCGACATTGAGGTATCCAGAAGCGCTCGGTGATCTGTGCACCCCATGAAAAACGCCCCGGCATTCATCGAATGCCGGGGCGTTTTATTGGGCAGGGTTACTGAGCCACTGGCAGGTTTCGATGCCTGGCCATGCGCAACCGGTAGCAACCGTAGATCACCAACACCCACACCGGCATCGCGTACACCGAGGCGCGTACTGGCGGAATCATCCAGATGACGAAGATGATCACGGCCATGAACGCCAGGCACAGGTAGTTGGTGTACGGCGACCAGAAGGCCTTGAAGCCTGGCACGATGCCGCGTTGACCCATGGCCTTGCGGAACCTCAGGTGCGTCAGGCTGATCAGCGCCCAGTTGATCATCAGGGACGCGACTACCAGGGCGAACAGCAGCTCAAGCGCTTCCTGCGGCGCGACGTAGTTGACCAGCACGGCCAGCATGGTGATCAGCGCCGATACTCCCAGTGCCAGTAACGGCACGCCCTGCTTGTTCAGTTTCATCAATACCTTGGGCGCATCGCCTTGTTCGGCCAGGCCGTAGAGCATGCGGCTGTTGCAGTAGACGCCGCTGTTGTAGACCGACAGCGCCGCGGTGAGCACTACGAAGTTGAGGATTTGTGCGGCCGTGTCGCTGCCGATCAGGGCGAAAATCTGTACGAACGGGCTGCCGCTGTAGGCATCGCCCGACGCGCCCAGTGTCTGCAGCAGTTGGTCCCACGGATACAGCGACAGCAGCACGGTCAGCGCGCCGACGTAAAAGATCAGCACCCGGTAAACCACTTGGTTGATGGCCTTGGGAATGACCTTGCGCGGCTCGCTGGCTTCAGCAGCGGTGATGCCGACCAGCTCCAGGCCGCCGAAGGAGAACATGATGAACGCCATCGCCATGAGCAGGCCGCTGTAGCCATTGGGGAAGAACCCGCCGTGGTCCCACAGGTTGCTCACCGAGGCTTGCGGGCCGCCGGTGCCGCTGATCAGCAGGTAGCAACCCAGGACGATCATGCCGATGATGGCCACGACCTTGATGATCGCGAACCAGAATTCCATTTCACCGAAGACTTTGACGTTCAGCGTATTGATCAGGTTGACCAGCACGAAGAACACCGCGGCGCTGACCCAGGTCGGCACCTCCGGCCACCAGAACTGCACGTACTTGCCGACGGCGGTCAGCTCGGCCATGCCCACCAGCACATAAAGTACCCAGTAGTTCCAGCCGGACAGGAAACCGGCGAAACCGCCCCAGTAGTTGTGGGCAAAGTGACTGAAGGAGCCGGCCACCGGCTCTTCAACAATCATTTCGCCGAGCTGGCGCATGATCAGAAATGCGATAAACCCGGCAATCGCGTAGCCGAGGATCATCGACGGTCCAGCGGACTTGAGTACCCCGGCGGAGCCCAGGAACAGTCCTGTACCAATGGCTCCACCCAAGGCGATCAGCTGAATATGACGATTTTTCAGCCCCCGCTTGAGCGTCCCCTGTTGCAAGATTTCATCCGCCATCTGGTTCCCTTCTGGTTGTTGTGGCCAGGCCTGATTTCAAAGGGCGAATATTACTCCGGGTCACCTCTTCGTTATACAGCCATGTGTAGGGCCAAACGGTGATTTTCAAGGATTTTCACGGCGGTTTGCGCTACGCAACACTTCGAACAAGGCTCTGGTATAGCCGGGCAAATGCTCGAATGAGCGTGCGCACAGCAACAGTTTTCGCTGCGCCCATGGCTCCTTCAGCGCGAAGCTTTTCAGCGGTTGAGCCACGGTCCAGCGCTGGAGGGCCGCCAGCGGCACAATTCCCAGTCCGGCACCGTGCGCGACCATGCGCATCACCGCGTCGAAGCCTTCGGCACGGATACGGATTTGCATGCGCATCCCTGTGTGCAAAGCCTGCTCTTCCAGGTACACCGCCAAGGCGCTGTTGGCGGTCAGGCCGACGTAGTGGTGCAGCAACGTGTCGCTGAAACTCGGTGGTTCGCTACCCGCCAAGGGATGCCCGGGCGGCATGATCAGCACCAGCGGATCGTCGCGAAAGGGCAGGGTGTCGAGGGTGTGGGTGTCCACCGCATCGGAGACGATTCCCAGGTCCGCAGCGCCTTGGTGCAGAGCGTGGGTGATGCGCGTACTGGGCAGTTCCTGCAAGTCGATGTCGAGGTTGGGGTGATCACGCAGGAAGTCGGCGAGCAACTCCGGCAGGTATTCGGTGATCGCCGTGGTGTTGCACAGCAATCGCACCTGGCCTTTGACGCCGTTGGCGTATTCGGCCAGGTCCTGCTGCATGCGCTCGGCGTGTTGCAGCAGGGTGCGGGCGTGTTGTGCCAGGGCTTTTCCCGCAGGCGTGGGGGTCACTCCGCGGCGGCCGCGCTCCAGAAAATCAATGCCGAGTGACGTTTCCATTGCGCGGATGCGCGCGCTCGCCGCTGCGAGTGACAGATGACTGCGGGCGGCGCCGGCGGTGATGTTGCCGGTGTCGAGGATGTGCAGGAAGAGGCGCAGATCGGTGAGGTCGAAGTGCATCGGTACAACCTTTGAATGTGATGTTGTCTGGGCGGACGCCTTCGCGGGCAAGCCTCAATCCATACTTCAGCCTCTTGTTATGACAGAGGCACCCTCAGTATATGGCAGATTTTCAACCGGCCGATCCGGGCTCACGATAGCCCCATGAATACACTCGCCTCGTTCTACCAAAACCTTGGTCTGACCCTTTCATTGCTGGTCATTGCCACCTTCCTGCTGGCTGGCATGATCAAGGGCGTGATCGGTCTTGGTTTGCCGACCATCGCCATGGGCTTGCTCGGTCTGGCTATGGCGCCGTCGCAGGCAGCCGCATTGCTGATCATCCCGGCGACGCTGACCAACGTCTGGCAACTGGCATTCGGTGGGCATCTGCTCGGGTTGATCAAACGGCTGTGGCCGATGTTGCTGGCGATCTTCATCGGAACGGGGGCGGGCACGCTGTGGATCGGCATGGCCGGAGGGCATTGGGTGGTGCGGGGTTTGGGCGCGGCGTTGTTGCTTTATGCGTTGAGTGGGTTGTTCCTGCCTACCCTGCGCGTCGGCGGACGCAGCGAACCTTGGCTCGGTCCGTTGTGCGGGGTGCTGACGGGCGTGATCACCTCGGCCACCGGCGTGTTCGTGATTCCGGCCGTGCCGTATCTGCAAGCGCTGGGTTTGAGCAAGGATGAGCTGGTGCAGGCGCTGGGGCTGTCATTCACCGTCTCGACCCTGGCCCTGGCTGGCGGACTGTTATGGCGCGGCGCCCTCGGCGGTGGAGAGTTGAGTGCATCGCTGCTGGCGCTGATCCCGGCGGTGCTCGGCATGTGGCTGGGGCAGTGGCTGCGCCAGCGGATCAGCGCCCTGTTGTTCAAGCGTGTGTTCTTCGTTGGCCTGGGATTACTCGGCGGCCATTTGCTGATCAGCGGCTAGCAGCTAGCGGTTATTGGATGGGGGGCTGATCATTTCGATGGCGCGGATCTCGAAGTCCCGTTCCAGGTACTCATCGCGCTGATCAAGAAACTGCTTCATGTGTGGCAGGTTCGAGTGCACGTCCAGGTGGGCCTGGGACTGCCAGATCTCATAGAAGATAAACAGGGTCGGGTCCTGTTTGTCGCGCAGCATGTGGTACTCGATGCAGCCGGGTTCGGCACGGCTCGCTTCCACATGGCGGCTGAAAAACGCTTCGAAGGCATCGGATTTTTCCGGGCGGGTCTTGGCATGCAGGATGAAACCTTGCATTTCACTCATGAAATTGTCTCCTCGGGACAGAACTGGTGCCAAGTCTAAGGCAACAATCGCCTGACGATTCGTGCGTGTAGGTCAAATGAATTTTGCGAAAGGCGCGCTTATTCCGCGCGAAGCCCATCGCTATTCTGCCGCCATCAATTTCTGACCTTCCCGAGACCTACCCATGAAAAAAGTTCTGTTGCTCAATGGCGGCAAAAAATTCGCTCACTCCGACGGTCGCTACAACGCCACCCTGCACGAAGCGGCATTGAGCGTGCTGGATCGTGGCGGCATGGATGTCAAAACCACCTTCATCGACGAGGGCTACGACGTCGCTGAAGAGGTCGCCAAATTCCTCTGGGCCGACGTGATCATTTACCAGATGCCAGGCTGGTGGATGGGCGCGCCGTGGACCGTCAAGAAGTACATCGACGAAGTGTTCACCGAAGGTCACGGCAGTCTCTACGCCAGCGATGGCCGCACCCGTTCCGATGCGTCGCAGAAGTACGGCAGCGGCGGCCTGATTCAGGGCAAGCAGTACATGTTGTCGCTGACTTGGAACGCACCGCAGCAAGCCTTCGATGACCCGACCGACTTCTTCGAAGCCAAGGGCGTGGACGCGGTGTACTTCCCGTTCCACAAGGCCAACGAGTTCCTCGGCATGACTGGCTTGCAGACATTCCTCTGTGTGGATGTGATGAAGCGCCCGAACATCGAGGCCGACGTGGTGCGTTATGAGCAGCATTTGACTGAGGTGTTTGGCCTCAAGGCGTAACGCTCGGCTACTATCGAAAGCCTGAACGTATAGTGATGGGCTATCGATAAGGGGATATACGTGAAAGCCAGATCCGATGAGTTGCAGATCTTCGTCTGCGTAATTGAGTGCGGATCGATTTCCGCGGCGGCCGAGCAGGTCGGGCAAACGCCGTCGGCGGTCAGCCGGACACTGTCGCGGCTGGAGGCCAAGCTCGATACGACGTTGATCAACCGCACCACTCGGCGCATGGACCTCACCGAGGAGGGCAAGTATTTCTTCGAACACGCCAAGTTGATTCTCGATCAGATGGACGAACTCGAAGAGCGCTTGTCCTCCCGCCAGCAGACGCCGTCCGGACGCTTGCGCATCAACGCCGCCTCGCCGTTCATGCTGCACGCCATCGTGCCCTACATCGATGAGTTTCGGCGGCTCTATCCCGATATCCAGCTCGAACTCAACAGCAATGACCTGATCATCGATCTGCTTGAGCAAAGCACCGACATCGCCATCCGTATCGGCACGCTCGCCGATTCGACCCTGCATGCCCGTTCCCTGGGTTGCAGTCCGATTCACATCGTCGCCAGCCCGGCCTACCTGGAAAAACACGGTACGCCGACCGCCGTGGCCGATCTGGCCGAGCATACGCTGCTGGGCTTCACTCAGAACGAAGGGCTCAACCAATGGCCGTTGCGCTACGTGCACGGTGATCGCTGGCCGATCCAGGCGTCGCTTAGCGCCTCCAGCGGCGAGACCATTCGCCACCTGGCGCTGGAAGGCCAGGGCATCGCCAGTCTGTCGCACTACATGACCATCGAAGACATTCGTGCCGGGCGCTTGAAAGTATTGCTGGCAGAGTTCAACAGCGGTTATCGCCAGCCCATCAACGCGGTGTACTACCGTAACTCGCAGTTGGCCCTGCGGATCCAGTGTTTCCTGGATTTCATCCAGGGCAAGTTGGCGCTTTATGCGAGCTCGGATTTCAAGGACTGATTCGTGATCCCTGGGCAAGAGTGAATTGGGTCAGCGGGCATTTTTCACCGGGGATCTCTCCCTGATACTCGTTGCATCAACTTACTCATGCAGGGAGTTACTCCATGAACGTATTCGTTACCGGCGCTGCCGGTTTTATCGGCGGCTCCATCGCCACGGGCCTGATCAAGGCCGGCCACAACGTTACCGGCCTGGTGCGCAACACCGAGCAAGCGGATGAGCTGAAAGCGCTGGGCATCACGCCAGTGATCGGCACGCTGGACGACAGCGCACTACTCACCAAGCAGGCCGGTGCCGCCGACGCCGTGATCAATGCCGCCAGCAGCGACCATCGTGGCGCGGTAGAGGCCCTGCTCAATGCCTTGCGCGGCTCCAACAAAGTATTCCTGCACACCAGCGGTTCGAGCATCGTCGGCGATGCGTCGGGCGGTAAATCCAGTGATGTCATCTACTACGAAGACAACCTGCCGGAGCCGACCGTCGACAAGGCCGCGCGCGTGGCCATCGACAACCTGATCCTCGCCGCGGCGAAGGACGGCGTGAACTCGGCGGTCATCTGCAACGCCCTGATCTACGGCCACAGCCTGGGTGTGAACCGCGACAGCGTGCAATTGCCGCGCTTGCTGAAACAGGCGCGCAAGAGTGGCGTGGTGCGCCATGTCGGTACCGGCCGGAACATCTGGTCCAACGTGCATATCGAAGACGTGGTGTCGCTGTATCTGCTGGCGCTGACCAGGAACATCCCGGGCACGTTTTACTTCGTCGAAAGCGGCGAAGCGTCGTTCATCGACATGACCACGGCCATGGCGCAGGCGCTGAATCTGGGTGAGCCGCAAGACTGGCCGCTGAAAGAGGCCGAAGCCGAGTGGGGCTATGAAATGGCCAACTATGGTTTGGGCTCCAACAGCCGGGTGCGCGGCAAGCATGCGCGGGAATTGTTGGGGTGGGTGCCGAAGCGGACTTCGGTGGTGGAGTGGATTCGCAGCGAGATGATTTGAGTTCGCTTTAGACCGAATCATCGTTCTTCGCGTGGCTTGCCCGCGAAGGCTTTTTCGGAGTAGCAACAACTGGCCGGGCAGTGCTCGATTCCGTACCATCCGCACATTCTTTCTCGCTACTCCCTGCGGTCCTCCATGAAACCAAAAAACCTGCGTGCCGATGCCCTGGCCGGTCTCACCACGTCCTTTGCCCTGCTGCCCGAGTGCATCGCCTTCGCGCTGGTGGCCCATCTCAATCCGCTGATGGGGCTCTATGGCGCGTTCATCATTTGCACCCTCACCGCGCTGTTCGGTGGTCGACCGGGCATGGTGTCCGGGGCCGCCGGGTCGATGGCGGTGGTGATCGTCGCATTGGTGGTGCAGCACGGTGTGCAGTATTTGCTGGCCACTGTGTTGCTGGGCGGGTTGATCATGTTGGCGTTCGGCTTGCTCAAGCTCGGCAAGCTGGTGCGCATGGTCCCGCATCCGGTGATGCTCGGCTTCGTCAACGGTCTGGCGATCGTCATTGCCCTGGCGCAACTGGAGCATTTCAAGAGCGGTGAAACCTGGCTGAGCGGTACGCCGCTGTACATGATGGTCGGGTTGGTGCTGATGACGATGGCCATCGTCTATCTGATGCCGCGGCTGACCCGCGCCGTGCCACCGGCACTGGTGGCGATCCTGGGGGTGGGCCTGGCGGTGTATCTGCTCGGCCTGCCAACCCGCACCTTGGGTGACATGGCGCACATTGCCGGTGGCTTGCCGACGTTTGCCTTGCCGGATATTGCGTGGAACCTGGAAACCCTGCGCATCATCGCGCCGTACGCGATCCTGATGGCCATGGTCGGCCTGCTGGAAACCCTCCTGACCCTGAACCTTACCGACGAAATCACCGAGAGCCGCGGCTACCCGGACCGCGAGTGCGTGGCGCTCGGGGCCGCGAATATGGTGTCTGGTGTATTCGGCGGCATGGGGGGCTGCGCGATGATCGGCCAGACCATGATCAACCTCAGCTCTGGCGGACGTGGCCGCGTCTCCGGCGTTGTGGCCGGGGTGTCGATTCTGCTGTTCATCCTGTTCCTGTCGCCGTTAATCGAGCGCATACCATTGGCGGCGCTGGTCGGGGTGATGTTCGTGGTGTCGCAGCAGACTTTTGCCTGGGCCTCGCTGCGGGTGGTCAACAAGGTGCCGCTCAATGATGTGCTGGTGATCATCGCCGTGACGGTGATCACGGTGTTTACCGACCTGGCCACCGCGGTGCTGTGCGGGATCATCATTGCGGCGTTGAATTTCGCCTGGCAACAGGCCCGTGAACTCTACGCAGACAGCCACCTTGAGGCCGACGGCAGCAAGCTCTACCTTCTGCATGGCACGCTGTTCTTCGCCTCGACGACACCGTTCCTCAATCAGTTCGATCCCGCCAACGACCCGTCGGTAGTGACGATCGATTGCCGCCATTTGAGCTTCGTCGACTACTCAGCCATTGCCGCGCTCAAGACCCTGCGCGAGCGTTATGAAAGAGCCGGCAAGCACTTGCGGGTGCTGCACTTGTCCGAGCGCTGCAAAAAGCTGCTCAAACGTGCAAGCGTGAATCACGACTGACGGAATGATCGTTTCCGGCGATGAAAATTCGCCGGTCCGATTTTCATTAATCGCGACATCGCATATCCGTCAGCGACATCCCTTACCTCTCTACGAAAATTACTTTCACCTCGTTTGATAATCACGATTCGAAATGTTTTAAGAGTTTCACAAAACTTTCGACGTGACCCTCTCGAGGAGTACCGCATGACCCTGTCCTTCGGCTATTGGCTGCTGGTGTATGCCGCCATCGCCATCATTGCCTTGATCGTTCTGATCGCCCGTTACCGGCTCAACCCGTTCATTGTCATCACCCTGATTTCCATCGGTCTGGCGTTGGTCGCGGGGATGCCGCCGTCCGGTGTGGTCGGGGCTTATGAGGCCGGGGTCGGCAAGACCCTGGGGCATATTGCGCTGGTGGTGGCGCTGGGCACGATGCTCGGCAAGATGATGGCCGAGTCCGGCGGTGCCGAGCAGGTGGCGCGGACGTTGATCGACCGTTTCGGTGAAAAGAACGCGCATTGGGCGATGGTTTGTATCGCGTTCCTGGTGGGCCTGCCGCTGTTCTTCGAGGTCGGTTTCGTGTTGCTGGTGCCGATTGCCTTCACCGTGGCGCGACGGGTAGGTGTGTCGATCCTGATGGTCGGCTTGCCGATGGTTGCCGGGCTTTCGGTGGTACATGCGTTAGTGCCGCCACATCCGGCGGCGATGCTTGCGGTGCAGGTCTACCAGGCGTCGGTGGGGCAGACCTTGCTCTATGCGATTGCGATCGGCATTCCTACGGCGATCATCGCCGGTCCCATCTATGCCAAATACATCGTGCCGCGCATTCAGCTGCCGGCGGAAAACCCGCTGGAGCGCCAATTCCTCGAACGTGAACCGCGCGACAGCCTGCCGGGCTTCGGCATCACCATGGCGACCATTCTGTTGCCGGTGGTGCTGATGCTGATCGGCGGCTGGGCCAACCTGATTTCCACGCCGGGCACCGGTTTCAACCAGTTCCTGCTGTTCATCGGCAACTCGGTGATCGCGCTGCTGCTGGCGACTTTGCTGAGCTTCTGGACCCTCGGCCTGGCCCAGGGCTTCAACCGCGAGTCGATCCTCAAGTTCACCAACGAGTGCCTGGCGCCGACTGCCAGCATCACCTTGCTGGTAGGCGCCGGCGGTGGCCTGAACCGGATTTTGGTGGACGCTGGCGTTACCGACCAGATCGTCAGCCTGGCTCACGAATTCCATCTGTCGCCGCTGTTGATGGGCTGGCTGTTCGCCGCGTTGATGCGCATCGCCACCGGCTCGGCCACCGTAGCCATGACTACCGCGTCCGGCGTGGTCGCGCCAGTGGCGATTGGCCTGGGTTATCCGCACCCGGAATTGCTGGTGCTGGCGACCGGTGCCGGCTCGGTGATTTTTTCCCACGTCAACGACGGCGGCTTCTGGTTGATCAAGGAATACTTCAACATGACGGTCACCCAGACCTTCAAGACCTGGACCGTGCTGGAGACCATCATTTCGGTGGTTGCCTTCGCGTTGACCGTTGGCCTTTCTTACCTGATTTAGCCGGAGCCGCTTGCCATGGACATCCTTTACCAGATTCGCGCCCGCCAGGATTCTTTCAGCGCCGGTGAAGGACGCATCGCCCGCCTGATGCTCGACGACGTAGGGTTTGCCGCGTCCGCCAGCCTCGATGAGCTGGCACAGCGGGCGGAAGTGAGTACGGCGACGCTGTCGCGTTTCGCCCGCACGGTCGGCTGCCGCGACTTGCGTGATCTGCGCCTGCAACTGGCCCAGGCCAGCGGTGTCGGCAGCCGCTTTCTCGACCCGGCGGGCACGCCTGAGCAATCAGCGTTCTACGGGCAGATCGTGGGTGATATCGAGTCGACCCTGCGCCAGCATCTGGCGGCCTTCGACGAGTCGCGCTTCAGCGATGCAGTAAAACTGCTGGGCAAGGCGCGGATGATCCACGCCTTTGGCATGGGGGGCTGCTCGACCTTGTGCAGCGATGAGCTGCAGGTGCGCCTGGTGCGACTCGGCTACCCGATTGCGGTTTGCCACGACGCGGTGATGATGCGCATCACGGCCTCCAGTCTTAGCGCCGAACACGTGGTCATCGTCTGCTCGCTGACCGGCATCACGCCCGAGTTACTCGAAACAGTGGAACTGGCCCGCAGCTACGGCGCACGGATTCTGGCCATCACCCGCGGCGACTCGCCGCTGGCGCAATTGGCTGACATCGTGCTGCCGCTGCAAAGCGCCGAAACCTCCTTCATCTACAAACCGACGGCGGCGCGCTACGGCATGTTGCTCGCCATCGATGTGCTTGCCACCGAGCTGGCACTGGCCAATCCTCAAGACAATCAAGAGCGTCTGCGGCGGATCAAACTCGCCCTGGACGATTACCGCGGCGGCGACGATCACTTGCCGCTGGGAGACTGACATGATGTACGACACGCTGATCCGCAACGCTTTGATCATCGATGGCAGCAACAGCCCTGGCTACCCGGGAGACGTGGCGATTCTCAACGGTCGCATCGAGCGCATCGGCGACTTGCACGACGCCCGCGCCGTTGAGGAAATCGACGCGCAGGGCCACGTGCTGGCGCCGGGTTTCATCGACGTGCACACCCACGATGACACGGTGGTGATCCGCCAGCCGCAGATGCTGCCCAAGCTCAGCCAGGGCGTGACCACGGTGATCGTCGGCAACTGCGGGATCAGCGCTTCGCCGGTCAGTTTGCGCGGTGATCCACCGGACCCGATGAACCTGCTCGGCACCTCCGCTGCCTTTGTTTACCCTAAATTCAGCGATTACCGCGCCGCGGTCGAAGCGGCGAACACCACACTGAACGTAGCCGCTCTGGTGGGCCATACCGCGTTGCGCAGCAACCACCTTGATGACCTGTTTCGCACGGCGACCCCCGATGAAATAGCGGCGATGCGCGAGCAACTGCGCGAGAGCCTGGAGGCTGGTGCGCTGGGCTTGTCCACCGGCCTTGCCTACGCCAGCGCGTTCTCGGCATCCACCGACGAAGTCATGCTACTGACCGAAGAGCTGACGGCCTTCGGCGCGGTCTACACCACCCATTTGCGCAGCGAATTCGAACCGGTTCTGGAGGCCATGGACGAGGCGTTCCAGATCGGTCGCCATGCGAAATCCCCGGTGATCATTTCCCACCTCAAATGTGCCGGCGCCGGCAACTGGGGACGCAGTCCGCAACTGCTGGCATCCCTGGAACACGCGGCGAAAACCCACCCGGTGGGCTGCGACTGCTATCCGTATGCCGCGAGCTCGTCGACCCTGGACCTCAAGCAAGTCACCGATGCCCATCGCATCACCATCACCTGGTCCACGCCGCACCCGGAAATGGGCGGCCGCGACCTGATGGACATCGCCGCCGAATGGAACCTGTCGTTGCTCGACGCGGCCCGCCAGCTGCAACCGGCCGGCGCGGTGTATTACGGGATGGACGAAGCTGATGTGCGACGAATCCTCGCGCATCCACTGTCGATGGTCGGTTCCGATGGCTTGCCGGAAGACCCGTTTCCACATCCACGGCTGTGGGGCGCATTCCCAAGGGTACTCGGACATTTCAGCCGAGACGTGGGCCTGTTTGCGCTGCACACCGCCGTGCACAAAATGACCGGGCTGTCGGCGTCGCGATTCGGTTTGAAGGAACGCGGCGAGATCCATGAAGGGCATTGGGCGGACCTGGTGTTGTTCAATCCGGCGACCATTCGCGATGTCGCGGACTTCAATGATCCGCAACGGGCGGCCGAAGGCATTGAAGGGGTGTGGGTCAACGGCGCGCTGAGCTACCGCGACGGTCAGGCGAACGGGCGCAGGGAAGGGCGGTTTCTGGCGCGGGAAGGGGATTTGCGCGACGGGTTTCAGAGCGTTTTGGGTAGTGCGTCACAGTGATGGCACATTGAGATTAAAGAATGCTGCCACCAAGCCGAATTGCTGACGTACAGCCCGGCTACACTGTGGGCTATTTCTGTCTGGGAGCAACTCGATGAGCTTCGGCAAAACCACCCCGATCCTGCGGATCTTCGACGAAAGCAAGGCCGTGGAATTCTACGTCGACTTCCTTGGGTTCAAGATCGACTGGCAGCACCGTTTCGAAGCCAATTTCCCGCTCTACCTGCAAGTCTCCCGTGGCGAATGCGTGTTGCACCTGAGCGAACATCACGGCGACGCGACACCGGGCTCGGCCCTGCGCATCGAGACCGATGAACTGGAAGCCTTCCAACAGCAACTGCTGGCCAAGGACTATCCATTCTCCCGCCCGCATATCCAGGCGATGCCGTGGGGCAGCCAGGACATGACCATCAGCGATCCTTTTGGTAACCGGTTGGTGTTTACCAATGCGATCAGTGTCTGAATTTCTTTGGTGACAGATACATCGCCATCGCGGGCAAGCCCGCTCCCACAGGATGTTCACTGAACCTGTGGGAGTGGGCTTGCCCGCGATTGGATTGGTGATATACCGCTGACTGAACGTCAGACCCGGAAGTGGCTGACCATCATCTGCAACTGGTTCCCCAGCCGCGCCAGTTCAACGCTGGACTTGGCCGTCTCGTCGCTGGCCGCAGCGGTCTGTTCCGACACGTCGCGCACGTTGATGATGCTGCGGCTGATCTCTTCGGCCACGGCGCTTTGCTGCTCGGCGGCAGCGGCGATTTGCTGGTTCATCGACTGGATGTTGGACACCGTGCGGGTGATGCTTTCCAGTGACTCGCCGGCTTTGCGGGTCAGGGCCACGCTGCTGTCGGTGAGTACGCGGCTGTTGTTCATCACCGTCGACACTTGTTGCGTGCCGTTTTGCAGGCCGGCGACCAGGCCTTCGATTTCTTCGGTGGATTTCTGCGTGCGCTGGGCCAGGCCGCGCACCTCGTCGGCCACCACGGCAAAACCGCGACCGGCTTCACCGGCACGGGCCGCTTCGATGGCGGCGTTGAGTGCCAGCAGGTTGGTCTGTTCGGCCACGGCCTTGATCACGTCCATGACGCTGCCGATCTTGTCGCTTTCTTGTTGCAGCACGCTCATGGCTTCGGTGGAGCGCACCACCTCGCTGGCCAGGCGCTCAATCTGCGCGATGGCTTCGTTGACCACTTTGTCGCCTTCACGGGCCTCGCCGTCGGCAGCAGCGGCGGCTTGCGAGGCCTGTTCGGCATTGCGAGCAACTTCCTGCACGGTTGCAGTCATTTCGTGCATGGCCGTGGCGACCTGATCGGTCTCGACCTTCTGGCTGTTCACGCCGGCGCTGGTTTGCTCGGTCACCGCCGACAGTTCTTCGGCGGCGCTGGCGATCTGGGTCACACCGTCGCGGATACCGCTGATCAAGTCACGCAGGGTCACGCCCATGCGCGCGATGCCTTGCTGCAATACGCCGAGTTCATCGCGGCGGGTGACTTTGACGTCCTGGGACAGGTCGCCGCTGGCGATGCGATTGACCACGGCCAGTGTATCGCGCAGTGGGCCAGTGATCTGGCGGGTGATGAGTACGGCGGCAATGATGCCCACCAACAATGCCAGCAGCGTACTGACCAGTTGCAGGGTGCGGGCCTTGGCGCTTTCGGCATCGCGGCGGTCGAGCTGGATCTGATACAGCTGCTCGCTCAGGGAGACGATGGCGGCACCCTGGTCGGTCATTTCCTTGCGCGACTGCACCACATCGTTGCTCGCGGCTTTATAAGCCTGCAGGGCGCTGCGGTAGTTGCCCAGTGCGGTTTCCAACTGCGGCAGGGCATCCGGTTGCACGTCGGCGAAATGCACGTTGAGCAGCTTCACGCTGGCGATGGCCGTGTCCAGTTGGGCAACGGCTTTCTGTTCGGTTTCAGCGTTGGTGGTGGCGGTGTAGCCGCGCACTTCGTAGCGAGCCAGCAAGAAGGCTTCCTTGGCGGCGGTGATGGCCTGGAACTGTTCGAAGCGTTGATCGCTCGGCGGCAGTTGTTGCACGCGGCTGTTCAAGGCGTTGATCAACGTGTTGGCAGTTTCCGCGTTGGCGGTCATGACGTCCCGTGCACTGTTGCCGGCGCGATAGGCTCCCCGCATTTTGTTCAGCGACGTCTTGTAGGCGTCGATGACGGCACCTTGCTCCTTGAGCAGCTTGAGGTTTTCCGGGCTCTTGAATTTCACCAGCAGGGCCTGCTGCTGGGCGGAAAAGGCTTCAAGGCTGGTCTGCACATTCTGGGCGGTGGTTTCGTCGCCATTGGTCAGCATGTATTGCAGACGCACCACGCGCAGCTTGGTCAGGCCGGCGTTGAGCTGGGTGATGTCGCTCATCCAGTTGCTGCGGTCAATCAAACTGCCGAGGCTGGTCCAGCCAGTCAGGGCGAGGACGCAGGTCAGGGCCAGGACCAGGCCAAACCCCAGGCCCAGTTTCAGGTTCACGCTGATGTTGCCGAACCAGCTATTCATCAAAATTCCTCCAGGAACGTTGTGCTTCTCGATCGTCGGTTGGCTGGAAGATTGTTGTTTTTAGGTGCCAGCAGGGTGTGTAGAAGGTCTGTATCGGCCGCAACCGCGAGAGCTGAAAGGATTTTGTCGGTGTGAATCTGTAACAAGGTTTTTGTCCAGCTTTTAAGCTTTTTTTCACAAGCGTTTCACTGCCTGCCCACGCCCGTCTCTCTACCCTCGGTGCATCGAATGAAGTGATGCATGCCGGCGAGGCGGCTAGATGTGGAGTTGAGACTGAGTCTGTTTGGAGTAAGCCGCTCAATCGATCTGAGCGGTTTGACCCGCTATCGCAATACAGCCGTGGTGCTGGCCTCGGCGCTGCTGGTGATCCCCTTGACCCTGTTTTTGCTGCGACCCGTCGCCGTGCCGGACCTGGCCCATGGCAACGTCGCCGGTGCACGGGCATTGCAGGCGGGCTGGGCCAGAGGCGACATGATCGTGCTGGTGCGCCATGTCGAGCGCTGCGACCACTCCCACGCCCCTTGCCTGAGCGGCAACGACGGGATTACCGATCGCTCGCGCAGTGTGGCGGTAGCTGTCGGTGCGCAGTTCGAGCGGTTGGGGCTGGACAAGGCTGACATCTACAACAGCCCGATGATGCGCACGGTGCAAACCGCCGGCTACATGTTCAACAAGGTCGGCAACAGTGATGACTGGTTGATCAACTGCAAGGGCACCATGCTGCGCGACGCCCTGGCGCACAAGGTCGCCGGGCGCAACCTGATCCTGGTGACCCACAGTGAATGCATGGCGCAACTGGAGAAGGACTTGAGGTTATCGAGCTCGACCCTGGGTTATGGCGCTTCGCTGTTTATCACGGTCGACATGCCCCACACGCCGCGGATGCTCGGCTACATCGAAGCCTCGGACTGGCGCTCGGTAACTACCCAATGAATTCATCCTCTGGATCGGAAAACACGATGCCGACTTCCTCACGCGCCCGTTTCTACTGGTTGAACCTGGGTATTCCGCTGGCTTGTGCGGCCTTGGTGTTCCTGTTGTTTGACCTGACCAGAATCGATATCGCCTTCAACGATCTTTTTTATGATCCCGTGACGCAGACCTTTCCGCTCGACCACGTGCACCTGTTCGAAAAAATCACCCATAAATGGGCGCGGATCATCCCGAACTGGACCGGTGAGTTGGCGATCATTGGTACCTTGCTGTCGTTTCTCTGGCCGCTTTCAAAGGCCGGAAATCATTCGAAGCTTCTCGCTTTCCTGGAAAAGATAAAAGTCGCGCCTGTGCTGAGGTTTGCCAGCAAACATCGCCGGGATTTTCTCTACGTGGTTTTTGCGTTTGCCATCAGTACCGGGCTGATCCACTACCTCAAAGGTCACACCAGCGTGTATTGCCCGATTGAAACGACGCAATACGGCGGCAAGATCGAGCATAAGGAGTGGTACGAGAATTTCGATTTACTGAGGGTGGCCGGTGACGGCCGCTGCTGGCCCGGCGGGCATGCTTCCGGGGGCTTTACCATGCTGGCGCTGTATTTTGTCGCGCGACGTTATCGCTGGCGTTATTCCAAAGCGCTGATGTATGGCTCGTTGGGGCTGGGTTTCGTGTATGGCACAACGCGGGTGCTGCAAGGTTGGCACTACATGTCCCATACGTTCTGGGCCGGGATCGTTGTGTGGTTGGCCTGTTTGCTGACGGCGCTGGCGTTTTATGGGCGGGCGCGGCTGGAGAGGCCGGTGCTGCGGAAGGTTGAAGGGCCGGTGTTGGTCGTTGAGACCCAGCCCAGGTTTTAAATTGTTTTGTCCGGGATACAGCTTTCGCGAGCAGGCTCGCGAAGAACGATAACGCGGTGTGGGCGCGTTAACCCAAACGCCGCGACCATTGCCGATCCGGATCCTCCCAAACCCTGCTGACCAACGCCGTCAACACATGATCCTGCCAGCGCCCGGCAATGTTCAGATAGTCCTTGGCATACCCTTCACGCTCGAATCCCAGCCGCTCCAGCAACCGCGCACTGCGTTCGTTGCCAGGAATGTAGTTGGCCATGATCCGGTGCAGGTTCATGGTTTCGAACATGTAGCCGATGCCCGCTTCGAGTGCTTCGCGCATCAAGCCCTGGCCCTGTCGGGACTCGCAAATGTGGTAGCCCAGATAGCACGCCTGAAACGCCCCGCGAACGATGCCGCTGAAATTGCACGCGCCGATCATCTGCCCGTTGTCGCGATCCAGCACCGCGAAATGCACTGCATATCCTTCATCGAAGGCCATGGCCTGTTGCGCCAGGCGCGAACGGATTCTTTCCGGGCTGTGGTAATCGTCCGCTCGAACCGGTGACCAAGGCGCGAGGTGTGCGTGGTTGCGTCGATAGAAATCGCTTTCCAGCGCCGCCTGGCTGGGGCTCAGGATCGCCAGTGTCACGCGTTTGCAGGGCAGGGAGAGGATCGTCATCTGGCGCTCCAGTGGGGGAATGATGACCAATCTACAGACAAAAAAAAGCCCGCGGGAGGGCGGGCAAACCGTAGTTTCTTGAATGAGCGTGGGAAATGTACAGGGTGCGGCATTAAGGTGGGGTGAAGAAAAGTTCATGTGCCGGTCGATGGGGGGCATGTTTCGTATGCGTGACATTGAGCATCGTATGTCACGTATACGAGACATTCCCAAGCATAAAAGGCCGGCATTAGGCATTGATCGGGGCATTCATCAGAATGGGCAGTTGGTTTCGTTTAGCTTCAGTTTCCGTCAGCACAAGGTTCTGCCGTCTGATAGCCTCAGCCAGCACCTCACGGTAGACGCGCTTTTTCTGCTTCGACTTGGCATAGCGAATAAAGTCGGCGAAGGCGCTTTTGGCTCCCTTGCAATGATCTGATTGGATCGGTGTCATTGAGTTCTTCCTGATCCTCAAGCGCGGGATCTACAAATGCATTTTCTTGTGTGCTGCCGCCCGGTGTCCGCACCGCGTATCCGACTCTAAACCCGATGCAGTTCACCGACCCTCACCACCTCCCCAAAATGATGCTCCCAAAGCCGCACCCCCAACCCTCCCGACCGATCCAGTGACGACCCCACCGTCAAATCAGTGATCAGCGTCGGCTGCAACCCCGCATCGAACAGCGCAAACCCGGCCGCGAGGCAGCAGGTTTCGGTTTGCAGGCCGCACACCAGGACTCGATCCACGTTCAGGCTTTTAAGGTATTCGATTGTTTCAGGCGTTGGCGTGTAGCCGTGCTTGATGAAGATGCGGTCGGCTTCAATCAGGCTGTCGTCATCCGCGGCGGGGTGCCAGCCGAGTTGCTTCTGGAACGGCGTTTTTGCTTCGTCGTGGCGTTCGACGGTGGCGACGCTGGGCAGTGTGCCAATGAGCGTGCGGATGCCGTCGATAAGCCATTGCGGCGGGGCGAAACTGGGTTGTACATCGATGATGAGTAATGCCTGGCGCATGATGGGACTCCGATTGGATCCGATTAATACTGTCAAAAAAATGGCTTTATTTTGGGGGTGTATGCCGATTCGCGATGAAATAGACAACCTATTGACAGTATCCGTCCGATCTCCCATTATCGGCCGCGTTTTGATGGCCTACCGCCATAAAACTGCCGGTCATAACCGGGTGGTTTTACACGCCTCACATTCGTATACGATAAAACCGGCACATACCGTTAGCGGACTTCAAACACTAGTATCCGCTTGAATCTTCAGGAAGAAACTTCATGTTCGTTGAGCGAGTACTGGTCACCGGCGGGGCGGGATTCATCGGGTCGCATCTTGTCGAAGCGTTGCTGGCCAAGGGATACAAGGTTCGCGTGCTGGATAACTTGTCCACCGGCAAAGTCAGCAACTTGCCCATGGACAATGCCAATCTGAGCCTGGTCATCGGTGATGTCGCCGACAGTGCCGCCGTTTCACAGGCGATGCGCGATTGCAGTGCTGTCGTACATTTGGCGGCCGTGGCCTCGGTGCAAGCGTCGGTGGATGATCCGGTTGGCACCCATCAAAGCAACTTCGTTGGCACTCTCAACGTCTGTGAAAGCATGTTGAAAGCCGGGATCAAACGCGTGGTGTTCGCCTCCAGTGCCGCCATCTACGGCAACAATGGCGAAGGTTCGGCCATCGACGAAGACACGCCAAAGTCACCGCTCACGCCGTACGCCAGCGACAAACTGGCCAGTGAGCATTACTTGGATTTCTACCGTCGCGAACACGGCCTGGAACCGGTGGTCCTGCGCTTCTTTAATATCTTTGGTCCGCGCCAGGATCCGTGTTCGCCGTATTCCGGTGTGATCAGCATTTTCACCGAACGGGCGCTGAGCAAGCAGCCGGTTTCGATTTTCGGCGACGGCGAGCAGACCCGTGACTTCGTCTATGTCCAGGACCTGGTAAGTATTCTGCTGCAAGCCGTGACGGTGAAAGAGCCGTGTCCCGGAGCCGTGAACATTGGCCTCAGCCGCTCCACCAGTCTCAACGATTTGGTCGCTGAACTGGGAAGCGCCACCGGCGACCCGTTGACGGTGAATTATCAGGCGCCACGTCAGGGCGACATTCGCCACTCGCGCGCTAAGAATGCTCGCCTGCTGGAACGCTTTGATCTTCCAGAACCGACTTCCATCGGCAAGGGTCTGGTGCAACTCATCCGCAGTCTGTAACCCGGTCGGTTTATCGTCCCAGGTTCAGTGGCACTGGTTCAGTCAATTCAAGAGTGAGTTATGGAAATCGTTTTTCGCAGGACGCGTGTCCGCTCGGTCGCCAAGCGACTGTTAGCCGCTCTGGCATTGTGCGTGAGCGGGCCCGCCGTGCAGGCCGCCGCTTTGACGCCACCCTCCAGCGTGACCTTCTGGTATGCCGACGAACCGCCCATTTCCGAGCTGGCCCAGTTCGACTGGTCAGTGGTCGAGCCGGGGCATTTGACGGCGGGCGATGTCAAAACCCTGCGTAAGTTGGGCAGTCTGCCGTTCGCTTATCTGTCGGTTGGCGAGTTCAGCGGCAACAAGGCGGCCATCGATAAGGCGGGATTGGGTAAAGCGGTCAGCCCGGTGCGCAACAGTGCCTGGGACAGCCAGGTCATGGACCTCGCCTCGCCAGCCTGGCGTGAGCATTTGCTCGGCCGCGCCAAGGCGTTCGAAGCTGAAGGTTACGCCGGGTTGTTCCTCGACACCCTCGACAGCTTCCAGCTGATGCCGGAAGGCGAGCGGGAAAAGCAGCGCCTGGCCCTCGCCGGCTTCCTGCGCGAATTGCACAAGAGCCAGCCGAACCTGAAGCTGTTTTTCAACCGTGGTTTCGAGGTGCTGCCGGAACTCGATGGCGTGGCCGCTGCGGTCGCCGTGGAGTCCATCCACGCCGGTTGGGACGCGTCCGCCAAGCGTTATCGTCCGGTGCCGGAAGCGGATCGCCAGTGGCTGGAAACCCAGCTGCAACCCTTGCGCGCCAAAGGCATCCCGCTGGTGGCAATTGACTACTTGCCGCCCGAGCGTCGCGATGAAGCGCGCAAGCTGGCCAAGCGTCTGCGCGAAGAAGGATTCATTCCGTACATCGGCACGCCCGATCTGGATTCGATGGGCATCAGCAGCATCGAAGTCCAGCCGCGTCGAATCGCCCTGGTCTATGACCCGCGTGAAGGCGACCTGATCCGCAACGCCGGGCACACGATGCTCGGCGGTCTACTCGAATATCTGGGCTACCGGGTCGATTACCTGGCCGCTGACGATACCTTGCCGGAGCAACGCTTCAGCGGTTTGTACGCCGGCATCGTCACCTGGATGACCAGCGGCCCGCCGCAGGACGCGCCGGCGTTCAACCGCTGGCTGGGCAAGCACCTGGATGAGCAGGTGCCGCTGGTGTTCTTCGCCGGTCTGCCGGTTGAAGACAAGGTGCTGCTCAAACGCCTGGGCCTCAATCGCGGTGCGCCTCCGGCCACTCAAGCGTTGACCATTACCTATCAGGACAAGGCGCTGCTGGGGGCGTTCGAAGCACCGGTGCAACCCCGATCCCGTGACCTGACCGCGGTTTCCGTTTTACCCGACGGCCCTAAACCTGCGCTGCTGTTGACTGGCGAAGGCGGCCAAACGTTTGCCCCGGTGGCTGTCGCCAGTTGGGGCGGCCTGGCCCTGGCGCCTTATATCCTCGAAACCAACAATGAACGCAGCCGCTGGATTCTCGATCCGTTCGCGTTCCTCCAGGCCAGCCTGCGCCTGCCGGTGCAACCGCGTCCGGACACCACCACGGAAAATGGTCGGCGCATTGCCACGGTGCACATCGATGGCGATGGTTTCCCGTCCCGCGCCGAAGTGCGCGGCACACCCTACGCGGGCAAACAGGTACTCGACGATTTCATTCGGCCCAACCCGTTCCTGACCTCGGTGTCGATCGTCGAGGGTGAGATTTCCCCGCGCGGGATGTTTCCGTTTCTGGCCCGCGAACTGGAACCCATTGCCCGCGAATTGTTCGCCAACCCGAAAGTCGAAGTCGCCACGCACACCTTCAGCCATCCGTTCTTCATGCAGCCGGAAGTGGCGCAAAAGCGTGAAGGTTTTAACCCGGAATATGGCCTGAAAATGGCCATTGCGAATTATGACAAACTGGATTTCCGTCGCGAGGTGTTTGGCTCGCGCGACTACATCAACCAGCAGCTGACCACCCCGGAAAAGCCGGTGAAGCTGATCTTCTGGCCGGGCGATGCCTTGCCGTCGGCGGCCACAATCAAGCTGGCCTATGACGCGGGCCTGAAAAACGTCAACGGCGCCGAAACCATGCTGACCAAGGCCAACCCGTCGCTGACCGGCCTGAGCCCGTTGCTGCGGCCTACCGCTGGCGGCTTGCAGTACTACGCACCGATCATCAACGAGAACCTCTACACCAACCTGTGGAAAGGTCCGTACTACGGTTTTCGCGATGTGATCGACACCTTCGAACTGACCGACAGCCCGCGCCGCTTGCGTGGCCTGCACCTCTATTACCACTTCTATTCGAGTACCAAGCAGGCCTCGATCAAGGCGATGAACGAGATCTACGCCTACATGCGTGAGCAGCAGCCGATGTCGTTGTGGATGAGCGACTACCTCGATCGCTTGCACGGTCTGTATCAGGCCAGCCTGGCGAAGACAGCCGATGGCAACTGGCAGATTCGCGGCATGGATGCGTTGCGCACTGTGCGCCTGGACCCGCAAATGGGCTGGCCGGATCTGCTGCGTTCCCAAGGGATTGCCGGCGTGCGTGATTTGCCCCAGGGGCGCTACGTGCACTTGAGCAGCGACCAGGCGTTGCTGGTGTTGCGCGCCGATCGTGACCCGCGCCCGGCCCTGGAAGAAGCCAATTTGCCGTTGCTGGAGTGGCGCTATCTGGATGACAAACGCGTGAGCTTTTCCTTTGCCGGTCAGATCGACCTGAGCTTCTCGGTGCGCTCGGCGAGCGCTTGCCGGGTCGAAGTGGATGGGCAGCGTTTTGCCGGCAAGGCGTCCGGCGGTCTGTGGACTTTTCAATTACCCATCAAGCAGGTGAGTCATGGTCAGCTCCTCTGCAACTAACTCTTCAGTCATAAAAAACACTCGCCTACTCAATCCATGGGCGTTGGCGGTGGTCGCGGTTGCCGTGGGAGGTTTGCTGTGGGCAACCTTCCAGCGTGAAGAAGTGTTCCTGCCCAATGGCCGCGAGCCGGATGCGGTCTCCGTCAACTACGCCGAATTGCTGCTGAGCGCCCACCCGGAAGACGATCATCTGCGCCTGCAACTCATCGATCTGTTGATCCGCCTGGGTGAGTACACCAAGGCGCGCCAGCACCTGGAAAACTGGCCCGAACCGAACCTGCAATTGCGGGCGTATTACCGGCTGGAACTGGATGCGCTGGAAGCGGCCAAGGGCAACGATCTGATTGCGCAGCAGGCCTTGGTCGAGCGTCTGAAAAGCTTCGATCATCGTATGTTGCCGCTGCCGCAACTGCAGAACCTGGCCAGGCTCGCGCTGACCTTGCAGGCGCCGGCCTTTGCCGCCAACGTCTATGAAGAAATCGCCGCCCGCGATCCGCAGCAGCGCAGCGACGCGCTCGAGTCCGCCGCCAAGTGGTACCTGGCGGGCGAGCAGCCGGCGCGCGCCGCGCAGATCTATCTGGAATTGAAAAAGGACACCGAGCAGGCCGCCGAGCGCCGTGAATACGCACAGCTGGCCTATAACAGCCTGTTGGCCTCCGGGCAGGGTGACCAGGCTGCGCAAGTGCTCGCCGATGAAATCGATCAATTGATCAATCCGCAAACCGACACGGCCTGGGTGCAGCAGGGCGTCGATGTGGCGATCGCGAGCAAGCGCTTCGATCTGGCGCAGCGCTTCCTGCAACAGTGGCGCGTCTTGCAGCCGGACGACCCGCGAATCCTGCAGAAGAATTTCAGCATGCGCCTGGCCCTGGGCGACTTGCCGGGTGCCTGGGAAAGCGGTCAGCAATTGCTGGCTGAATATCCCGAAGATCTGCCCTTGCTGGAACAGATGGCGCAGCTGGGTGAATGGCGCGGTGAAACCGAAGCGGCGCTAGGTTACTGGATTCGTTTGTTGAAGTTGCGTGAAACGGCGGAGACTCGTGAGCACGCCTGGCGCCTGGCCAGTCAGCAGTTCGATTTCGATCGCTCGATTCCATTGCTCGCCGAGATCATGGAGCAGCGCGCACTGACGGACGTCGAGCTTGATGCATTGATCTACGGCCACGAATCCCGAGGCACGCCGGAACAGGCCGAAGCCTGGCTGCACACGTATTTGCGCAAGTACCCTCAGCATCGCCTGGCCTGGACGCGCTTGTTGCAAAACCTGGAAAACACCGGGCATTACGCGGCGAAGGCCGAGGTCTACAAGGACTATTCGAAACGTTTTGCCTTGACCACCACCGAGCGGGTCGATTGGGTCGACACTTACCTCAAACTGTTCGATAACCCGTCGGCATGGCAGGTGTTGCAGGTCGATAACCGCAAGATCGTCGATCCGAACTACTGGCGCTCCCGGGCTGCACTGGCCTGGGACATGGAGCTGGATGATGAGCTGCAGGTGTCGTTGGAGAAAATGCTGGCGCTCAAGGGTTCGCTCAACAGCGGTGACGAGAGTCAGTTGATCACGCTTTATCGCACCAATAACCCGCAGCGCGCTCTGCAGTTGATGATCGGCAGCTGGCAACGCAGTCATGACCGGCAGCGTCTGGTCGAAGCCTTGCAGCAAGCCCAGGAATTGCAGGACTGGTCGCAGGTGCAGGCGTTGCTCAAGGACGCCGAACAGTACCCGGACGCCTACGGGCAAGCACAGGTGCTGGCGGTACGCGGTGCCCTGGCGGTGCAGAACGGCCAGGTCGACGAAGCGCAGCGCCTGTACCAGGAAGGTCTGACGCGCTTTCCCGATGACAACCTGTTCCGCGAGCGCCTGATGTGGCTCTACGTCGATCAGGGCAACACCGCCGAGCTCAAGCCGCTGCTGACGAAATGGAAGGCACGGGCGCGTGAAGACCGGATCCTGTGGCTGCCGTTCGCCAGTGCAAGCCAGATGCTCGGGCGCGATAGTGAAGCGCTGGCCTGGTATCGCATGTACCTCAAGACCAGTCCGAATGACTGGCTGGTGCAAGCGGCCTACGCCGATGCCCTGGACAGCGCCGGTTATCAGGATGCGGCCCAGCGCCTGCGCCTGAAGTTGTTGCGCAGCCCTGAAGGCGAAAACCTGCAACCGTCGTCCCAGCGCTATGGTATCTGGTTGCGTCTGATGGCCAGCAGTTACTCGCCGAAGAAAGCGCAGCAGGAAGTGTTGAAGTGGAAGGACGGCTCGCCAGCGATGCTGCAACTGTGGTTCGAACGTTTGCTGGTGCGTCTGGACGCGACCAACCAGGAATCGCAGAAAGACCAGTGGCTGGAGTGGGCTCGCGGTCAGGGCTTGAAGGTCGAGCGTTATGAGCAGATTCAGCAGGCCCTGCGCAGCCGTAATAAGGCTCAGGTCGAAACGCTGCTGGCCAGTAGCGATCTGAACCCGGCCCAGCGCGCACAAGCCCTCAGTCGTTTGGGGCGCCTGAACGAAGCCCTGGATACCAGCCTGACCGCGCTCGGCGACGATCAGCCGGAAGCGGTGCGCGAGCAATTGCGCCGTCAGGCGGTGGAGATCCACGAGCGCACGCCGCAAGGGGCGCAGTTGTCGTGGCATGAGCAGGACTTCGGCGGCCTTGAGTTCAACGCGCCTCGCCTGGAGATTGCACACAACCTGGGCGATCAGTGGTACACCGACCTCCAACTGGAGCAGGGCGACTACAACGGCGATGACATCAATTCCTCGAAAATCGGCGAAGAGCGTAACGCGGCCCTGACCTTGCAACGTGCGGTGGAAAACGGCAGCTACAAACTGTTCGCCGACACCAGTCAGCGCAAGGACGATGACCGCAATGGCCTGGGCCTGTCCCGGACCTGGCAGTTGGGCGTGAGCGATGAACTTGAAACCGGCGTCGACTGGCATCGCAAGAACGAAGACAGTGGCTTGATGCGCGCTTTCGGTCAGCAGGATCGTGTGTATCTGGGGGGGCGCCATAGCCTGACCGCCCGTGACCAGCTCAGTTGGGAAGTGGCTCAGCGGTCGTTTTCCACCCGTGCCGGTGACGACCTGGGCGATGGCCATGCGCTGAAAATGGAGTACAACCACACGCTGGAATTCGCCGGTCCCAACTGGACCGTGCGTAGCGGTGTGGATTACCAGAAGAACCGGGTCAAGGATCGGACGTTGAATTATTTATCCAGCAATTTTGACGGTCCGGTCATTAATGCACCCCCGCCACCGGACCCAATCCCGGAGATCGATCCAGAGACGGGCCTGGCCGAGCCGGTCATCCCTAACGATCCGCGAGACACCCCGACCGTCTCTGCCAGCGACCTACTGCAAAGCCGCTACGGCCAACTGTATTTCGGCAGTTCCTGGCGTCGAGGTCTGCCCGGCGCGCTGGTGCGTACCAAACCGCAATACACCTGGCTGGTGGACCTGACGGCGGGGTGGCAATGGACGGATTCAACCTTTAACTACGGCATCAATACCGGGATCGGTGTTGAAGTGCTGGGCGATGACGAACTGGCCTTCACCTTCGGCTACCAATCCGCGCCACAAGGCGGGGACGGCAAGGCCGGCGGAACACTGGGTGTGAGCTACGGCGTGCGTTTCGGACGCTGATCATGGAATTTCCAAGGGAGAAAAACGTATGCAAGCAATTCGTAATCTGAGCCTGGCGCTGGCGGTCCTGTTCGTCGCCGGTTGCGCCAGCTTCACCGACGATGCCAGCCCGACCCTGCCGCGCAATGCGCAGTGGGGCATCGTGCCGATGGTCAACTATTCGCAAACGCCGCAGGCCGGTGAGCGCAGCGAGCAAATCCTGCTCAGCGTACTCAGCAGCCACGGTCTGCAGCCACGGGTTTACCCGAGCAGCACCCGGGGTGAACAAGCGTTGATGGACGACAACGAGCGTCTGGCCGGTGCCCTTGATTGGGCCCGTGAGCAGAAGCTCGATTACGTGGTCGCCGGCAGCGTCGAAGAATGGCAGTACAAGAACGGTCTGGACGGCGAGCCGGCGGTGGGCATCAGCCTGCGCGTACTCGATGCCGACAGCGGTCGTGTGCTGTGGAGCAAAAGCGGTGCACGTGCCGGCTGGTCCCGTGAAAGCCTGGCGGGCACTGCGCAAAAAGTGCTCGACACACTTGTTGGCGCCCTTCGGTTCGAGTGATCGCAATGAATTCTCCACACATGGATTACAGTCTGGCGCCTCGGGCCAGCGGCCCGGTGTCTTGGCTGGAAACGTTCCTGGTGACCGGCCTGGCCATTGGCCTGGGCCTGTGGCTGACCCCGGAAGACCCGATGCAGATGCACGGCGGTTTCCCCTGGCCGATTCTGGCGCCGCTGCTGTTGGGTGTGCGTTACGGATTTGTCCGCGGGCTGCTCAGCGCTGCGTTGTTGGTGATGGCGGTGTTCGCCCTGCGCTACAGCGGCCATGCCGGGTACGCCCAGCTTGAACCGTCGTGGATTGTCGGCGTGCTGGTGTGCGGGATGTTGGTGGGCGAGGTTCGCGATCTGTGGGAACGACGCCTGGAGCGTTTGCAGATGGCCAACGATTATCGCCAGTATCGTCTCGATGAATTCACCCGCGCTCATCAGATTCTGCGGGTCTCCCACGACCTGCTGGAGCAACGGGTGGCGGGCAGCGATCAAAGCTTGCGCAGCTCGTTGCTGGGCCTGCGTGAAAAACTGCGGGTGATGCCGGACGAAGGCGATGCGCTGGGCGCATTGGCCGACCCGATCGTGGCAGTGCTGGGGCAGTATGGCGCGCTGCGGGTGGCCGGCCTTTACCGGGTCGACGATCGCGGTGAGCGGGTGTTGCCCACGCCGCTGGCCACCGTCGGTGTCATGGGCTCCCTGGACACCGAGGACGGCCTGGTCAAACTCTGTCTGGAGCGTGGTGAGCTGGTGAGCGTGCGTCAGGAGCTGCTCGAAGCCGGCGCCTCGGCGCAATTCTCGTCGTTGCAGGCGTGCATTCCGTTGATCGATGCCGAGGGGCGTCTGTTGGCGATACTGGCGGTCCGACAGATGCCGTTCTTCGCCTTCCAGGATCGTACCTTGAGCCTGCTCGCGTTGCTGGCCGGGCACATTGCCGACCTGCTGTTGCGCGATACGCAAGTGCTGCAACTGGTTGATGCCGATGCCCAGCACTTCACGCTGCAACTCAAGCGTTCGCTGGTGGACGTCGAGCAGCACAAGTTGTCGGCCGGCCTGTTCGCCTTCGAGATGACCCGTGCCAATGAAGAGCTGACACGCTTGCTGGAGCGCAGTCAGCGCGGTCTGGACTTGCACTTGCCGCTGCGCAACAACCGCGACCATCAGTTGCTGCTGGTGCTGTTGCCGTTGACCAGCCCGCAAGGCACTGAAGGCTATCTGGCGCGGATCAACCTGCTGTTGCACGAACACTTTGGCATTGAAAGTGATATGGACAGCCTCGGCGTGCGGGTCATGCCTTTCAACCTGGAGCCTGGTGAACACAACGGGCTGCGTAATTTCCTGTTCAACGAGTGTGGTCTGAATGATCAGCAAGTGGCTGTTTAGCGGAGCCTTTTTGCTAGAGGTGGGCAGTTGGACCAGCCTGTGGGTCGACGTCCCCGAGGCGCACCAATTGTGGGTGTTCACCCTCAGTCATGGCCTGGCCTGCGCGATGTTGTGCGGCGCGGTATGGCTGCTGTTGCCGGCGCGTTACCGCTCGCCGCTGCCGTGGAGCCCGCTGTTCATATTCAGCCTGGCGTTTTTTGTGCCGGTACTCGGTGCGGTGGGTGTGGTCGCAGCGATCTTCCCGGCCCTGTACCTGCCACGCAAGCGCGACAAGCAGGCTTGGCAAGCGGTCGGCATTCCGAGCCTGCCGTACCGGGCACAAGTGCAATCGCGCACGCCGATTTTTGCCGATGGCGGATTGCAGGATGTGCTGCGCCATGCCTCTGATCCAGACCAGCGCCTGGCGGCGTTGCTGGCCACCAAGCGCATGCCCGGTAAGGAAGCGGTGCCGATCCTCAAGCTGGCGCTGGGCGATCCGAGCGATGACGTGCGGCTGTTGGCGTACTCGATGCTCGATAAGCAGGAAAGCGACATCAACCTGCGCATCCAGATTGCCCTCGGCCAATTGCACGGCGCCACGGCCACGGCCGCCGGTGTGCTGCACGGCACACTGGCGCGCTGGTATTGGGAGCTGGCGTATCTGGGCCTGGCCCAAGGCAGCGTACTCGAACACGTACTCAATCAGGCCAGCGAACATGCCGAGCAGGGTTTGGCGGCAGGCGAGGGCGGTGAACTGTTTCTGCTGGCTGGGCGTATCGCCCTGGAGCGCGGCGATATCAATCGCGCCGAAGTACTGCTGACCAAGGCCCAGGAAAATGGCATGGGCGCGGCGCAGATTCTGCCGTTCCACGCCGAACTGGCGTTCGAGGCGGGTCGTTATCACGAAATTCCCGGATTGCTCGCCAGCCTTCCGGAAAAAACCCGTCAGCGACCACCTTTCGCTGATCTGGTGAGGAGTTGGACATGAGTCGCAAGGAAGAGGCGCCAATGGCCGACATCTGCCTGCTGCTCGAAGGCACCTGGCCTTACGTGCGCGGCGGCGTGTCGAGCTGGATTCACCAGATGATCCTCGGCCTGCCGGAGCTGACGTTTTCGGTGATGTTCATCGGTGGGCAGCGTTCGGCCTATGGGGCGCGTCGCTACCAGGTGCCGCCGAATGTGCTGCATATCGAAGAGGTCTTCCTCGAAGACGCTACCCATCCGACCGACACCCGGGGCACGCCACGGGAAGCCGACTTGCAGCAGTTGCAGGATTTGTATCGCTTCCTGCACCACCCGGACGCACCGGAACCTGCACTGGGCGAAAGCCTGCTCGACAATATCGTCCAGGGTCGTCTGACCCTCGACGACGTGCTGCGCAGCCGCGCCAGTTGGGAGGCGTTGAGCGAAGGTTATCGCCTGCATTGCGCCGACCCGTCGTTCATCAACTATTTTTGGACCCTGCGCTCGATGCAGTCGCCGTTGCTGATGCTCGCCGAGTCGTCGCGCCGCATGCCTCGGGCGCGGGTGCTGCATTCGATCTCCACCGGTTACGCCGGGCTGTTGGGCTGCATCCTCAAGCAACGCTGGAACTGCACCTATCTGCTCAGCGAACACGGGATCTACACCAAGGAACGCAAGATCGACCTGGCCCAGGCCACCTGGATTGCCGAGAGTTCCGGTCAGGCACTGAACCGCAGTCTCGACGCCGGCTCGGGTTACATCCGAACCTTGTGGGTGCGCTTCTTCGAACGCATCGGCCAGCTGACCTACAACAGCGCCGACAGCATCATCTCGCTGTATGACGGCAACCGTCAGCGGCAAATCAAGGACGGCGCCGATCCGGTTCGCACCCGGATCATTCCCAACGGCATCGACCTGCCGCAATGGACCGCGGCATTCGAATCCCGCGCGCCCGGCATTGCGCCGGTGGTGGGGTTGATCGGGCGTGTGGTGCCGATCAAGGATGTGAAGACTTTCCTGCGGGCGATGCGCGGCGTGATCAGCGCCATGCCTCAGGTTGAAGGTTGGATCGTCGGCCCGGAAGAAGAAGACCCCGAATACGTCAGCGAATGCCGCAGCCTGATGGCCAGCCTGGGGCTGGAGGGCAAGGTGCATTTCCTTGGTTTCCAGCGTATCCAGGAGATCTTGCCCAAACTGGGCCTGATGGTGCTGACCTCGATCAGCGAGGCACAGCCGCTGGTGATTCTCGAAGCCTGGGCCGCCGGTACGCCGGTGGTCAGCAGTGACGTGGGATCGTGCCGCGAGTTGATCGAAGGCGGCAGCGCTGAAGATCGCGACCTCGGCCTGGCCGGCAAAGTCGTGGCGATCGCCGATCCACAAGCCACCAGCGTGGCGATCCTCGAACTGCTGCGCAGCCCGCAACGCTGGCAGGACGCTCAGGCCAGCGGCTTGCTGCGGGTCACCCGTTATTACACCGAAGCCTTGATGCTGCAGCGTTATCGCGACTTGTATCAAGCCGCCATGGAGAACAGTTAAATGGCCGGGATTGGCTTCGAACTTCGCAAGATCCTGTCGCGCGATTCCTACACCGCGACCTTGCACGCTTACGTGTATGCCGGGCTGATCAGCTCCGGTCCCTGGGTGTTGTCGATCATCAGCGTGATGCTGGTGGGGATCATCAGCCTGGGCCTTGTGGTGCCGAACAGCCTGGTCGGGCAGTTTCTGGTGACGGTGACGTACCTGATGGCCAGTTCGCTGATCCTCACAGGCGGCTTGCAGCTGTTCTTCACCCGATTCGTTTCCGACCGTTTGTTCGAACACAAATACGAACAGATTTTGCCCAACCTGCTGGGCGTGCTGTTGCTGGTCACCATCGGTGCCGGTGTGTTGGGAATCGTCGTGTTGAGCCTGTTGTTCGATCAGTCGTTGATCTACCGATTACTGGTGCTGTCGAACTTCGTGGTGCTGTGCAACCTGTGGATGGTGATCATCTTCCTCTCGGGGATGAAGGCCTATAACCGTATCCTGCTGGTAATGCTTGTGGGTTACGCGTTGATGGTTGTCAGTGCTTATCTGCTGGCCTTCCTGGGGATTGCGGGCTTGCTGCTGGCGTTGTTGATCGGGCACAGCACGCTGCTGTTCCTGTTTCTCTACGACATCCTGCGCGAATACCGTGCCGAGAAGCTGATCGCCTTCGACTTCCTCCAGCGCCGCCAGGTGTTCCTCAGCCTGCTGGCCACCGGGCTCTTCTACAACCTGGGTATCTGGATCGACAAGTTCCTGTTCTGGTTCAACCCGGGTACCTCGAACATCGTCATCGGTCCGCTGCGTGCGTCGATTCTGTATGACTTGCCGATCTTCCTCGCGTACCTGGCGATCATTCCCGGCATGGCGGTATTTCTGGTACGCATCGAAACCGATTTTGCCGAGTGGTATGACCGTCTGTTCCGGGCCATCCGCGAAGGTGAAACCCTGCAGCACATCAGTTCGCTGAAAGCCGAAATGGTTCTGTCGATCCGTCAGGGCCTGCTGGAAATCTGCAAGGTGCAGGGGCTGACCGTGGTGCTGCTGTTCCTGTTCGCCCCGCGCTTGCTGGACTGGCTGGGGATCTCCAGTTACTACCTGCCGCTGTTTTACATCGACCTGATCGGTGTGAGCATCCAGGTGGTGTTCATGGCACTGCTTAACGTGTTTTTCTACCTCGACAAGCGTGCCGTGGTGCTGGAGCTGTGTGTGATTTTCGCGGTGTTGAACGCCGGGTTGACGCTGCTCAGCATGCACCTGGGGCCGAGCTTTTTCGGCTACGGCTTCACTCTTTCGCTGTTGGTTTGCGTACTGCTGGGACTGCATCGGTTGTCCAAGGCACTGGAAGACCTCGAGTACGACACCTTCATGTTGTCACGCTGAAATACCCGCAAGGCGTCGGCGACCCTCGCCGGTGCCTTTACATGTCGGGTGTGATCTCATCCGATGACAGGTCATGTCAGCCCAATTTGCGCTGCTACGCTTGAACCGTCGGAGCTGGCGTCGAAGACGACGTGTTCCGGGCTTCCCGCTTATGTTGACCCCAGCCGATGCCTCCGACCGTGCCCGACCGCTTTGCGGCGCTGCACACACTCACGATGTGTTGACCCGCAAAGGGACCGAGTACGGCGCGTGAATCTTCACGCTCCGCGCAGCAGGCAGGCAGCAATGACTGCTCAACGGGAATCCACATGCCACCTGGCAATCCTCTGGAGTAGTTCCCATGAGATTTCAGTTGCTCACGGCTGCATTGATTTTCGCCAGCACAGCGATGACGGACACGGCGCTCGCAGGCCAGACAGCCCCTTCAACCGCCGACAAGGCGTCCTCCACCAGCGCGGTCAAACAGGAAATCAAGCTCACGCGGGTCACGCCCGAATACTGGCGGGTGACGTTCCACAATCCGCCGTACAACATCTATGGGCCGGAAACCATGCCGCAGTTGAACGAAGTGGTCACGGCCATTGAGTCCGATCCAAAACTGGTGGTCGTGGTTTTCGACAGCGATGTGCCGGACTTCTTTTTGACCCACTATGACTTCGTGCCGCCGCTGACCGATACCACCAGCCTGCCCAACGGCCCGACCGGCCTGCCGCCGCTGCCCGACATGCTGGTGCGGCTGAGCAAGGCGCCGGTGGTCTCGATCGTGTCGATTCGCGGACGTGCCACCGGCGTCGGCAGCGAACTGGCCCTGGCCAGCGACATGCGTTTTGCCAGCCGCGAGAAAGCCATCCTGTCGCAATGGGAAATCGGCGCCGCGCTGGTGCCAGGGGGCGGCCCCATGGCTCGACTGCCGCGGCTGATGGGGCGTGGGCGGGCGCTGGAAGTGTTGCTGACCGGCAACGACATCAATGGCGAACTCGCCGAGCGTTATGGTTACGTCAATCGCGCGCTGCCTGACGCTGAACTCGACAAATTCGTCGACACCATGGCCCGACGCATCGCCCGCTTCGACAAGCAGTCGATTGCCGACATCAAGCGCCTGGTCGATGCCGCCAGCCTGCCGCCCAACGAAGCCATCGCCAGCGAATGGGAAGGTTTCATCGGCTCGGTGCAACGGCCGGCGGCGCAGGCGCGGATCAAGCAGTTGATGGAGCTTGGCCTGCAGAAGAAAGCGGATGTGGAGAAACGTCTGGCCCACTACACCGGTATGCTGGGCGAGCCGTCGAAGTAAGGTCGGTTTCACGTCGCCGCCTGTAAGAGCGAGCTCCCTCCTACACAAAGCATTGCGGAGTACGAACGATGATCGAATTGCTGCAAAAGGTACTCGATGCCCATGGCGGCCTGGAGCGCTGGAACCGCTTCACCACACTCAACGCCACCATCGTGACGGGTGGCGAGTTGTGGGGGATCAAGAGCGTGTCACAAGACACCGTGCCCCGGGAAATGACCGTCAGCCTGCACCAGCAACGCGCCTCGGTGACACCGTTCGGCAAACCCGACTGGCGCACGATATTCAGGGCCGACTACATCGCCATCGAAACCACCCAGGGTGAAATCGTCCGCGAACGTTCGAACCCGCGCGAGGCATTCGCCGGGCATGTCATGGACACCCCCTGGGACCCGTTGCATCGCGCGTACTTCAGCGGATACGCCATGTGGACGTACCTGACGACACCGTTTTTCATGGCGATGCCGGGCTTCAGCGTCAGTGAAATTACGCCCTGGCAGGAAGGCCAGGAGCGTTGGCGTGGACTGCGAGTGGAGTTTGCGCAAGACATTGCCAGTCACAGTCGCTTCCAGGATTTTTACTTCGGTGACGATTTCCTGTTGCGCCGTCACGACTATCACGTCGACGTGGCGGGTGGGTTTGCTGCTGCCCAATACGTGAGCGATTACGTTGAAGCCCAGGGCTTTCGTTTTCCTACCCGGCGTAGAGCCTACTTGCGAGGCGCGGATTTACAGCCATTGCGCGAGCGCTTGATGGTATCGATTGACTTGAGTGGCTTTCGATTGAGTTGAGGCGCGTAGGCGGGAGAGAGCCAGAGCAAAACGCAGGCAACAAAAAAGCCGTAAAGCGTTGGCTTTACGGCTTTTTTGAGTCTTCCCGGGAAGACGAATTGGTGGAGCCTGGGGGGGTGAATACCCGTCAAATGGCTCTATCTCGCGTGTTTGCGGGTATATGTTGTCATTATGTTGTCATTAAAAAGCTGACTGCTTGATCAATAAAAAATCTAACCGATTGGTCCAGTTAGAGTTCGGTTGTCATTCCCACGTCGGCAACCGTCCGGTCGAGGTCAATTTCTGACCTCGTCGAATCGTGAGTGGTTGTTTTTTTCGGGTATATGGTGAAGCCGGGGGCTTGCTCCCCGTCTAGCTTTTGATTTCGTGGGCTCTACGGTCGAGGCTGGGATAATGCTGTCATTCTCGGACCGTGAAGCCAAGCTGCTTCCCAGCCTTTTCGGCAGCGAGCGAGTGCAGTTGCGAATCGTTCTTTAGAACCTCAGTAAAGCGCTGCAACGAATCCAAGAAACGAATAATTAGCGCAAAGTAGTCTACTAGGACCACTTTTGACTCCGGGATTTTTTCGTCCCTCAAGTAGCCGCCGATTATTTCAATGACTTCCTCCCTGGCCTGATTTGGCTTGGTCGTGTAGTAAATAAGGTTTGCTTTGTCATCTCGGTATAAGTCAGATTCTGCAGCCCCTGTGTGTAATAGCCCACAGCGAGCAGCCCACAAATCTATGGAGGTGTACTCCAGAATTTCTCCAGCCATGAAGTAAGAGTCCACCCAGTTCTTAAACTCCTTACCTCCGCTCTTGTCTTCATGGGTGCAGAGCCACGCCATTTTGTCGATGGCGGAGTACATGGAGGAAAGTGCATGGCTGTGAAGTTTGTTCTGTTGAAGGACTTTTATTGCCTTCATCTCTGAGCAAACTGTTTGCCAGAGCAATTTGTTAAGCTCCACCTGACCCATCGAGTTCTTTCCCTTCACTGCAAAGCATTAACTTCTTTACCTTACTGCCGGCGTCAGCATCAGCAGAGGGCATCCATTTTCCGTAAATCCGCGAGATTATAGCTTGGTTGGCATGGCCCATTTGCGTCGCCACCCACATCGGATGCTCGCTGGCGGATAGCATAATCGAGGCGAATGTGTGTCGGAAATCGGGGGCAGGCCACGCTTAATCTTTCCCGCGGATTGGTTGCACAATAAGGGAAGTGAGATGAGCTGTTACCTTGGTTTGGAATGTGGAAAATCAATTTGTCCACTTTTCCCGCAAGGGGTTGGGTTAGCATTGGAAGCACCCGGCGATAGCGAGTCAGGAGTTTTCCAAGTCCGGGGCAGGAGCTGCTATCGGCCGACGCGCGTCCTTGATGAACATCGATGTACCGCTATGACGCATCTCGATTTCGAAAAGTTCAGAGGCCCGGACCAGATCTCCCAGAGTCTTGTGCCCGTAGTTCACTGCGGAGAACGAGCTGTTGTTACGGATGTATTCGCCGACCTTACTAAGATGCGACCAGCCACCATCATCGGCGGTCTGTTCCGTTGCTGTTCTCAGCAGACGCACGAGGGATGTGTCGCTACGAAGCTCGTTTCTGGCGCGTTTAGGAGGTTTCGAAGATTCACCTGCCGTCGTCTTTTCTTCGTCATCCCGGACCAGATTCTCGGTGTAGATGAACTGGGAACAAGCATCCACAAAGGGCTTTGGTGTCTTTTTCTCGCCGAACCCATAGACAGGAAAGCCGCTTTCAAGAAGTCGGAGCACCAGGGGCGTGAAGTCGCTATCGCTGGTCATCAGCGCAAAGGCATCCACGTTCTTGCTGTAGAGCAGGTCCATGGAGTCAATAATCATTGCAGAGTCTGTAGCATTCTTGCCTTTGGTGAAAGCGAACTGCTGCATGGGGCGAATGGCGAAAGGGTGCAGTTTCTCTGCCCAACCGGCGAGGTGCGGTGAGCTCCAGTTTCCGTGAGCGTGCCTAATATTCACCATCCCGTACTTGGCCAGCTCCTCCAGCACCCCATTGATGGAGGTGTGGCTCACGTTGTCGCAATCGATGAGCAAGGCTATGCGTTTGGTTTCCATAGCTAACTTCCCTTTAGAGCTTCGAACAGGAGGAGGCACAGTGCCATTTCGTGGGGCCACAAGGCAACCGGGTGCGGCAATCAGTATTTGAAAAGCTGGGGGTAGGCCACGATGAATCTTCCCTGCCGATCAACTACACCATAAAGCAGCGCATCCATAGTCTCGCTCCTACGGGGGGGATGGTATTCCAAATCCCAGATGCAACAAAACCCGCACTAGGCGGGCTTTGTCGTTTTGGATTGATGGAGTCGGGGGGGTATCTGACTATTCGATCAAGAAATCCCGACTGCTCGGTCGAGCAATGTTGTCATTATGTTGTTATTACGAGGTCAAAAAGGCTACGAATCAGGTCAATTTAATAGCAGCTAATGACAACCTTGATTCGTAACCTCTTGATTTTGCTACAAAATTTGGTGGAGCCGGGGTAATCTGAACTGATTTGCTATGTTATTGATTTAAAACAAAAAATATCGGTTAATTTTTTCTGTGGAATACTTTTTGGAATACCTTGATTTGTGAGTGCGCCGAAATCGCATCGTTTCAATCGCTGAGTTTTAGCCTCTCGGGAAGGTAGGCTCCTTGCCTCGCTTCCGCCTTGACTAGCATCTCCAAGACTTGCGGTCGTTTCAGGCCGTTAGCTTCCGCCATTGCATCAAGCAGATCGATCATTTTGTTGGAGAGGATGAAGTTGTACTGCTTTTTTCCTTCCAGCCTTTCCAGGTACTTCTGGCGATTCCAGCTTTGGCGGATGCTCTGGACGATGTCCTTCCGCTCACGCTCCCGCAGATCCGTGGTGTCGAAGAATATCAGTAGCTCTTGATGGTTTCCAAATTGATGCGGTCGGCGGAAAAGCAGCTGCTTTTCATTCTTTTGTATCCAATTCCATGCAAATTTGCAGCGGTCAGTGCCCTCCTTCCTCTCCTGGAACCACTTGAACTGTTGATCCAGAGCTTTATGCCGGAGCCAGTCATCGTGTAGCCACTGAAGCTGTCTGATCTTCTTGGTGAGGTCTTCATCCCAGAGATCAATCATTCCTACTAGGAGATCTCTACCGAGCAGATTCGGCAGTGCGCCGAGCTCTGGCAGGTTGGTGATTTTTTCTAGCCTCGGTAGAAGCCACCGAGTCTGCCGGTCCTCGTTGCTGATCCATGCTAAATGCTCATCTTTGACCAGTAGGCGAACCATCTTGGCGGTGATGTCACCGACAACGATATCGGATCTTGTCTCGAGATACCCGCTGGTCGCTCCTCGCATTTCAGGACTGTTACAGCCCTCGGGAGCAAAGTCAGCTCCCTCGTGATACTGCAGGTAAAGCCATAGCCAGATGCTGAAACGGTCATGCTGCGTCTCGTCCCCTAGCATCAGATGCAGTGCGTTTTGATCACCTTTAGACATTCATTTTCTCGGCGTGAATAATTCATGTTCACCAAATTCTAGGCTGAATCTATCACGAATCTATTATAGATCTAGATCGAATCTACTCATGAAATATGTTGAGTATAGTCCGATTCTAGTCATCGTTATGTACCTTAAAATTTGCGTAGCCACCGGCTGGTAAGGCCTCAAGGTAATTTATATCGAAGGTTAGGGGAGTAATAAATATTGGAGCAAAGGTTGATGCGGCCTTAACAAGGCTTCCCCCGTTTTGCCCAGGGCTTCGTTTCGAGGCTGGGCGATGGTGAATCCGATGCGTCGTAAATAAAAAACGGACTTGCAGATTCTCTGAGCCACAGAGGAGCCTGCTCATGAAGATCATTCGTCTAAAAGAAGTCATCGACTCGACCGGTCTGGCACGGTCGACCATCTACAAATTCATTGCCCTGGACACCTTCCCGAAGCCGGTCTCTCTGGGAGATCGATGCGTTGGATGGGTGGAAAGCGAGGTGCACGACTGGATCCTGGCAAGGATTGAAGAGCGCGACCTAGCTGAGAGTGCTTCAGCCCGATCTGGCCGTCTGAGTATGGCCAGCTAGAAACCAATCATGGCGCCATGACCGGCTGCGGCTGGTCATGGCGTTTATGTCGGGTGGTCCATGGGCACCAATGGACCAACAAGGGGGCTCCCGCTAGGTCGAGCGATGCTGTTCCACATTGCTCGGTCTCTCGGGAGGCAAGTTTTCTTGGGGGCAGAGCTTCTGAACGATGATTTGTTTCCGGAGTGGGGCTAAGTCCAAAAATGCCGGTGTGGCTTGAGTATTCGGGATTGGATTCCCGAGCCAGTCGAGAGAGCTATTCTCGGTGCGGGTATTATGCTTTTACTAGTACTTACTACCCGTAGGGTTAGCAGGTATGTGACATGGAGCTATGCATTACCTGATGGGCTATCACCTGTACGGTTCCCACCTAGCCAACTGATACACAGCCAAGCACCGACCTATCTACTCAATAGATATCAGACAGGAAGATCATCGAGAGGTAACGGTTAAAAAGTACGCATCAGACGCAGCTTATGAAACTCAACCCGAGGAGTAGTAACCCATGCGTCGACATCCCGATAACTCCAACCTCCACCTGTACTACGAACCCATCTACGAAGGCCTGCCAACGATGATCGAGGCCGGCCCCTTCATCCTCCAGTACATTTCCTCTCTCAAACGCACCATAGGCCTGGCACTGGCTCAGTACCCGAGAGTGCTGGCCTTCAGAGCTGATCTTCGGCTACCACAGGGTATCCATCTGTCTGAGTGCGCCTACACGAATCAGGTCATCAGCAGGTTCATCGAGTCTTTCAAGGCGAAGATTAAGCACAACCGTGAGAAGGCTCGTGATCGGAACCAGTATGCCCATGACTGCAAGGTCCGATACGTCTGGGCTAGGGAGTTAGGGGAGGGGCGACGACCGCACTACCATCTGCTGATCCTGCTTAACCGTGATTCCTTCTACACGTTGGGTCGGCTACGTTCTGAGAGGGCCAATAATATCAGCCGCCTGGAAGAGGCCTGGGCCAGTGCTCTGAGGCTGTCAGTGGACCAAGTGAGAGGGTTAGTCCATATCCCTGGGAATGCTGAATACCGAATAGACCGGAATGTCTGTCCTGGTGATGCTGACGAGTTACCAGCGCTATTCCATCGTGCCAGCTACCTCTGCAAGGCGGCTACGAAGTCGTACGGTGATCGTCAGCGTGGATTCGATTCCAGTAGGGGCTAGCTGGTATTGCCGTCTGTTAGTGGTCGCCGAGTGGTGAGTTCTCAGGAACTGTCATCGGGACATGGTTATCACGGTGATCAGGATTTGATCATCACAGTGATATTGTCTTCGTATTTTTGTAGGTATTATGCATCTACAAATACCCGGAAGCGCATACGCTAACCCGAACGAGCCCGTCAGATGTCGAACCAGCAGCTTTCAGATCTAACTCAGCCACAACGTGACCGTCTCGCGTTCGTAGAGTTGCGCGTCCGTTTTATTGGCGAGATACGCCGCCAGGACCTGGTGGTGCGGTTTGGTATCCAATCCGCCGCCGCATCAAGGGATCTGGCGCTGTACAAGGAGTTGGCCCCAGGCAACATCGACTACGACGCCAAGGGCAAGTCTTACGTCCTTGGGCCGGACTTTCAGCCGGTCTTCGATTTTCTTCCGGCGCGGGTACTTTCGTGGCTAACCCAGGGCTTTGGCGATGGTGAGCCAATGCGGCTCAAAGCGTGGGTTGCGAGTGAGAGCCCGTTACGGCTCACGCACCCGGATCTGGATGTGCTGGCGAGTGTGACTAGGGCAATCCATCAGGAGCGCCCACTGGGCATCGAGTATCACTCCATCTCCAGTGGTTGCACCGAGCGGGAAATCGTCCCGTTTGCGCTGATCGACAATGGCCTGCGCTGGCATGTCCGCGCCTACGACCGTAAGTCGCAGGAGTTCCGGGACTTCGTCATTACCCGGATCAAACGGCCGACCTTGATGAAGGGGGAATGCGTTCAGTTCCATGAACGCAGCGACCAGGATATTCAATGGACTCGGATCGTCGAACTGGAAATGGTACCGCACCCTGATCAGCCACGCCCCGAAATCACTCAGATGGATTACGGGATGGTTGACGGCTCACTGCGAATGAAGCTGCGCGCTGCCACCGCCGGTTACATCTTACGGCAGTGGAGCGTTGACTGTTCGTCCGACCACAGCTTGCGTGGTCACGAATACAGATTGTGGCTGAAAGACCATCTGGCGCTCTACGGTGTCAAGAACGCGGTGTTGGCCCCGGGCTACCGCTTGCCCGATAAGAATAAAGGAGTGTAATAAAGTGGCCTACGATCCAAAACGCGCGCTGGAACTTCTTCGGGTCGGCTCCGGGCGTGCTGATTCTACTTTCCGTGATGGCCAGGAAGATGCCATTCGCCACATCGTCGAAGGCAAAGGCCGCTTGTTGGTCGTGCAGATGACTGGGTGGGGTAAGAGTTTTGTCTACTTTATCGCGACCAAGTTGCTGCGCGAGGCCGGTGCCGGGCCTGCGTTGTTGATCTCGCCGCTGCTGGCGCTGATGCGAAACCAGGTCACTGCGGCGGAGCGAATGGGTGTTCGCGCCGCCACGATCAACTCCGACAACATGGATGACTGGACGGCAGTCGAGGGCAGACTGGCCAGGGGGGAAATCGACATTCTGTTGATCTCGCCCGAGCGCCTGGCAAACGAGCGCTTCCGCACCCAGGTGTTGGCGGGTATCGCCGCACAGATTTCCATGCTGGTCATCGACGAAGCGCACTGCATTTCCGATTGGGGGCACGACTTCCGTCCTCACTACCGGCTGCTGGAACGTATCGTCAAGACGCTGCCGCCCAATCTTCGACTCCTCGCTACGACGGCGACGGCGAACAACAGGGTGATGGAAGACCTCGCTGCTGTGCTCGGGCCCAAGCTCGATGTGTCCCGGGGCGATCTCAATCGCACCTCACTTTCTTTACAGACCATCCGCCTACCCAGCCAAGCCGAACGCCTTGCATGGCTGGCGGAGCAACTCGCCACGTTGCAAGGCCACGGCATCATCTACACGCTGACGGTGCGTGACGCCAATCAAGTGGCTGAATGGCTGAAGACCCGAGGCTTCAACGTAGAGGCCTACACCGGTGAAACCGGTGATCGCCGAGAGCAGCTTGAACAGGCGCTACTCAACAATCAGGTCAAAGCGCTGGTTGCTACGACGGCTTTGGGCATGGGGTATGACAAGCCCGACCTGGCGTTTGTCATCCACTACCAGATGCCGGGTTCGGTGGTCGCCTACTACCAGCAGGTCGGTCGCGCGGGACGTGCACTGGACTCCGCCTACGGGGTGCTGCTCAGCGGTGAGGAAGAGTCTGACATCACTGACTGGTTTATCCGGAGTGCCTTCCCGACCCGACAGGAAGTTGCCGATGTCCTAGAGGCGCTAGAAGAAGAACCCAACGGCTTGTCCGTTCCTGAGCTGTTAAGCCGAGTCAATCTCAGCAAGGGGCGTGTCGAGAAGACGATTGCACTGCTTTCGCTCGAAGCACCAGCGCCCATCGCCAAGCAAGGCAGCAAGTGGCAGCTTACGGCGGCAACGCTGAGCGAAGGCTTTTGGGATCGAGCGGAACGGCTCACTGCATTGCGGCGTGACGAGCACCAGCAGATGCAGGAATACGTCGGTCTGCCGTTTGGTGATCACATGGGGTTCCTGATAGGCGCACTCGACGGTGATCCAACTGTTGTAACAGAACCTGCCTTACCGCCATTGCCTACAACTGTGGATACCGAACTGGTCAAAGCTGCCGTTACGTTTCTTCGTCGAACCAGCTTGCCCATTGAGCCGCGCAAGAAATGGCCGGACGGCGGAATGCCCCAGTACGGCGTCAAGGGATTCATTGCTTCCGCCAATCAGGCCGAATCCGGCAAGGCGCTCTGCGTCTGGGGTGATGCTGGTTGGGGCGGCCTGGTTCGACAAGGTAAGTACCACGATGGCCGTTTTTCCGACGACCTTGTTATTGCTTGCGTGAAGATGATCCGCGAGTGGAGTCCGCAACCGCCCCCGACCTGGGTGACCTGCGTTCCTTCGCTTCGGCATCCCGGTTTGGTACCTGATTTCGCGCAACGCTTGGCTGCTGCGCTGGGGGTGCCGTTTCACATGGTCATCACGAAAACAGACGCAAGGCCCGAACAGAAATCGATGGCAAACAGTACACAACAGGCGCGCAACATTGATGGCTCGCTCGCACTTAACGGCCAGCCCATCCTTCCTGGCCCGGTCCTCTTGGTTGATGACATGGTCGATTCGCGCTGGACGCTGACGGTGTCTGCGTGGCTACTGCTCAAGAACGGTAGTGGCGCGGTTTGGCCGATGGCCCTTTCACAGACGGGGCACGACGAATGACGCCGGTCCTATCACCCAACACGCAGGCGATCCTGCTACTGACTGCGCCGCTCATTGCCGGACGCGGAACCGCGTCATCCGATCTACTCTCGCCCGGGGAATACAAACGCCTCGCACGTCATTTGCGCGAAATCCAACGGCAACCATCCGATCTCATCTCGTCAGGCGCGGCTGAGATCCTGCGTGCCTGCCAGCCGGTGATTGACGAAAGCCGTTTGCAGCGGTTGTTGGGACGCGGATTCCTGCTGAGCCAAGTGGTTGAGCACTGGCAGGCACGTGCCATTTGGGTGGTTAGCCGTGCCGACGCCGAGTATCCGCGTCGCTTGAAGGCACGCCTTCGCGAAGACTCGCCAGCTGTACTCTACGGCTGTGGCGACATGAGCTTGCTTGAATCTGGTGGGCTTGCTGTCGTCGGGTCGCGTCATGTGGACGATTCTCTGATCAATTACACGATGGCAGTTGGTCGGCTCGCTGCTCAGGCAGGGAGAGCGCTTGTCTCAGGCGGTGCCAAAGGTATCGATCAGGCCGCCATGCGCGGGGCCTTGGAGGCCGGTGGCAAAGTCTGTGGTGTTCTGGCTGATAGCCTGGAAAAGACTGCCATGAACCGCGAGCACCGCAACTTGCTGCTCGATGGTCAGATAGTGCTGATTTCGCCCTACGATCCGAATGCCGGGTTCAACGTTGGTCATGCCATGCAGCGGAACAAGCTGATTTACGCATTGGCTGATACGTCCCTCGTAGTGAGCTCCGACCTTAACAAAGGTGGTACTTGGGCTGGTGCCGTCGAGCAACTGGACAAACTCAAGTTCGTCCCAGTCTTTGTGCGATCGGCGAGTGAGTCTTCCGCCGGGCTGGATGGTTTGCGAAAGAAAGGTGCTCTTCCTTGGCCGAACCCGCAAGACGTGGATTCGTTAGAGGCGGTATTCAACGCAGCGAAGCCGACACCGACGGCCACCCCTCAAGCCGGTTTTGCGCTATCTGCGAACGACGGGCCATCGCCTGTCGATGCTAAGCCAGCGGCACTCGTGCAATCCAACGCCGCTTCAGCACCCGATGTCACGAGCGAGCTTTCGGCTCCTGTCGACGTTGTTTCCGGTGGACGACCACTGGCTACGGGATCGGAAGAACCGCCGTCAGTCATGCCCGAGTGCGTGGAACCGATGGACGAGGTTAATAGATCTTCGCGCCCGGAATCGACCCCTGCTGAAGTGCTTTTCGCAGCAGTGCGCACTACGATCCGGCAGCTTTTGATCGCACCGATGAAAGACACCGAAGTGGCCACCGCTCTGAACGTCTCAAGCGGGCAGGCCAAGGTATGGCTGCAACGTCTCGTCGACGAAGGATTGATCGAGAAGCAGAAGAAGCCAGCGGGTTACATCGTCAAGCAATCCAACCTTTTCGGGTAACCAGTGAAGAACAATCACGAATATAGGCCGCTCTGCGGCGACATTTATGAAAAAGGGCTACGCGTTTGAGCGACCAACAGATCACCCTTAGTCAGCTCGAAAGCCACCTTTGGGAGTCCGCCAACATCCTACGTGGTCCGGTGGATGCGGCTGACTTCAAGACCTACATTTTCCCACTACTGTTCTTCAAGCGCATCTGCGACGTATGGGATGATGAGAGTCGTGAAATTGTTGACGAGAGCGGCGATCCAGAGCTGGCTCTCTACCCTGAATCGCATCGATTCCAGATTCCTGACTACTGTCACTGGGAGCATGTGCGCGAGAAGTCGATCAACGTAGGCTCCGCGCTTCAATGGGCTATGCGCGAGATCGAGAAAGCGAACCCAGAGAGCCTATATGGCGTCTTTGGCGATGCGCAGTGGTCGAATAAGGACCGACTCTCAGATCCACTTCTTAAGGATTTGATCGAGCACTTCTCCAAGCTTCCGCTAGGCAACAGAAATGTAAGTTCAGATCTACTGGGGGACGCCTACGAATACCTGATCAAGAAATTCGCAGACGCCACAAATAAGAAAGCCGGAGAGTTCTATACCCCGCGTAGCGTGGTGCGTCTGATGATCGATATGCTCGACCCGAAAGAAATTGACACTATCTATGACCCAGCCTGTGGTACGGGTGGCATGTTGTTGGCTGCCGTGCAGCACGTGCAGGAGCGGCATGGTGACGTAAAACGTCTCTGGGGAAAGCTCTTTGGTCAGGAAAAAAACCTCACGACCTCTGCCATCGCTCGCATGAACTTGTTCCTACACGGTATTGAAGACTTTCAGGTAGTGCGTGGCGACACACTGCGCAACCCTGCGTTCTTCGAGGGCGACCGTTTGGCGAGTTTCGACTGCGTGATCGCCAATCCGCCCTTCTCCCTAGAAAAGTGGGGTGAAGAACAGTGGGGCAATGACCCGTTCGGGCGCAATTTTGCCGGCCTACCGCCATCTAGTTCTGGTGACTTTGCCTGGGTTCAGCACATGGTTAAGTCGATGGCCGATGCAACGGGACGAATGGCAGTGGTGCTCCCTCAAGGAGCACTATTTCGCAAAGGCGCTGAGGGCAGTATCCGCCAGAAGCTGTTAGAGATGGACTTGGTTGAGGCCGTTGTCGGTCTGGCTCCCAATCTGTTCTACGGCACAGGTCTCGCCGCGTGCATTCTGGTCTTGCGCAAACGCAAACCAGCTGAACACCAAAATAAAGTGTTAATCGTCGACGCATCACGCCTCTTCAAGCGCGGCCGTGCCCAAAACTTCCTTGAACGGGAACACGCTACCGAAATCTTGGCCTGGTACCAAAACTTTACTGAAGTGCAGGATGCAGCAAGGGTCGTCACCCTTGATGAAATCAAGGCGGAAGATTGGACACTGAACATTTCGCGCTATGTCCTGCCGCCGCTGCAAGAAGATATCCCGCCACTGCCTGACGCCATTGCGGCTTTCAAGGATGCACTCACGCGCTGTCGTGAGGCCGAGGAACGGCTCGCGAAGGTCATGACAGAAGGGGACTGGCTGAAATGAGTCATCCAGGCAAACGTATCACCCAACAAGAGCTTGAAAGCTACCTGTGGGGCGCAGCCGTGCTGCTGCGCGGCCTCATCGACGCGGGCGACTACAAGCAGTTCATCTTTCCCCTGCTGTTCTACAAACGTGTAGCCGATGTATGGGAGGAGGAATACCAGGCGGCGCTAGCCAACTATGCCGGCGACCTCTCTTACGCCCAGTTTTCTGAAAACCACAGGTTCCAGATTCCTGAGGGTGCCCATTGGAAGGATGTAAGACAGGCTGCTACGAATGTAGGCGCTGTGATTCAAAGGGCCATGCGCGCCATTGAGTCTGCCAACCCTGACCTCCTCGACGGCATCTTTGGTGACGCGCCCTGGACCAACCGTGAGCGCCTGCCTGATGAAACGCTGAAGAACCTCATCGAGCACTTCTCGACCCAGACACTATCAGTCGCCAACGTGCCCGAGGATGAACTCGGTAATGCCTACGAATACCTGATCAAGAAGTTTGCGGACGACTCTGGCCACACGGCGGCCGAGTTCTACACTAACCGCACCGTCGTCCATCTGATGACGCAGCTGTTAGCCCCTCAGGCCGGGGAATCGATCTACGACCCAACCTGCGGCACTGGCGGCATGCTGATTTCGGCGCTGGACGAGGTGAAGCGCTCCGGTGGCGAATACCGCACGCTCAAACTCTACGGGCAGGAGCGTAATCTCATTACCTCATCTATCGCCCGCATGAACCTGTTTCTGCACGGCGTGGAGGACTTCGAGATCATTCGGGGCGACACACTGGCCGAGCCCAAGCACATTGAATGGGATCGCCTTCGCCAGTTCGATGTGATCCTGGCCAACCCGCCGTATTCCATCAAGCAGTGGAGCCGCGAGGCCTGGAGCGGCGATAAGTGGGGCCGCAACACGCTGGGTACTCCGCCGCAAGGCCGTGCCGATTATGCTTTCCAGCAGCATATTCTAAGCAGCCTGACGGCCAAAGGTCGCTGTGCCGTGCTCTGGCCTCACGGCGTGTTGTTCCGCAACGAAGAGCAAGCCATGCGCGCCAAGATGATCGAGCAAGACTGGGTGGAGGCGGTCATCGGTCTGGGGCCCAACCTGTTCTACAACTCCCCGATGGAGTCGTGCATCCTCATCTGCAACCGCAAGAAGCCTGCTGCGCGCAAGGGTAAGGTGATCTTCATCGACGCGGTGAACGAGGTTACTCGCGAGCGTGCGCAGAGCTTCCTGAAGCCAGAACACCAGCAGCGCATCCTGACCGCCTATAAGGCCTTTGCGAATATACCGGGCTTCGCCAAGGTCTCTACCCTGGCCGAAATCGGTAGCAATGCAGGCAACCTGTCGATCCCGCTGTATGTGAAGCGCATTGCCATCGCCGTCGCCACTGACAGCAATGGCGATGCTATATCGCTGCGCTCCGCCTGGGATAAATGGCAAATCGATGGCCACGCTTTCTGGCTGCAGATGGACGTGCTGGTAGAAACGCTGGATGGACTGATCACGGAGGACGTCAAACGTGTCTGACAAGAATAATAAAGCCCTGAAGCCCGGCTGGCGCCGGGTCAAATTTGGCGATGTGGTGCGGCTCTCGAAAGCTCGCAGCCAGGATCCGCTGACTGATGGCTTTGAACGTTATGTGGGCCTGGAGCATCTGAAGCCTGGCGATCTACGCATCCTCAGTTGGGGCAACGTCGCCGACGGCGTTACTTTCACCAGCGTGTTTCAGCCCGGGCAGGTGCTGTTCGGCAAGCGCCGCGCCTACCAGCGCAAGGTGGCCGTGGCGGATTTCGCAGGCGTGTGCTCCGGTGACATCTACGTGCTGGAAACCCAGGACGCACAGGTCTTGCTGCCGGAGTTGCTTCCTTTTATTTGCCAGACCGATGATTTTTTCGATCACGCGGTGGGCACGTCGGCGGGATCACTAAGCCCGCGCACCAATTGGACGAGTTTGGCGGGTTTTGAGTTCTATCTACCGCCAGCCGCAGAGCAACGGGTGTTGCTTGAGCGGCTGGTAGCTAAGAATGCTGCTGACCATGCATGCCAGTCCGCTCTTCGGTCACTGACTGTTGCTAGGAGGGCGGCGCTTATGGATGCATTTCGCCCAGGTCGCGGATCGCAGGATGAGTTTCCCAAACACTGGTGTGTGAAGCGCGTCGGCGAAGCAGGCAATGTCCAACTCGGCCAAAAGCGTCAGCCGAGTGTGCACGATGGCGCCAATGTTCGTCCGTATCTGCGAGTAGCCAATGTCTTTGATGGTCACATTGACTATTCCGACCTGATGACGATGCATTTTGCTGAGCGCGATCTCGACAAGTTTGAACTGCGCACTGGTGACATTCTCTTGAATGAAGGGCAAAGCAGGGAATTGGTAGGCCGTAGCGCGATTTTTGAAGGTGGCCCGGCTGGCATCTGCTTCCAGATGACTTTGCTTCGCTTTCGATGTCACGATGATTTGAACTACAGGTTCGCCCACGCATTCTTTCAACATTGTCTGTACACGGAGCAGTTTGCAGCGCGTTGCTTGAAGACAACTTCAATCGCACACCTCTCCGCGAGTGGACTGGCAAGCATGCAGCTACCCGTTCCGCCTATGGTGGAGCAGGTCAAACTAGTGGAAGTTCTGGAGCAGCTCGACCTTGCCAAGGCAAAGCTAACTGAGAGGAGAAATCTACTGCTTCAGGTAATTTCCGCAGGGGGGGAGCTGTGACTGCATTCACCGAATCCAATACTGTCGAAGCCTACGTTCGAGACCTGCTCGCTGGGCCAACCAAGGCGGCACCGACAAACACAATCCAAGAGCCGCTGGCCAGCTATGGACCCAGCCCAAAAGGCATAGGCTGGCGCTATGCACCACCGGCTGAAATACCCCGCCAGATTCAGGAAGTACTGGTCGAACCGTGGTTACGTGATGCGCTGATCCGCTTGAACCCGGAGATTGCCGCCCAGCCTGACCGTGCCGACGAAGTGCTCTACAAGCTGCGGGCCATTGTGCTGTCGGTGCGTTCGGATGGCCTGATCCGCGCCAACGAGGAGATGACCGCCTGGATGCGCGGCGAGCGCTCCATGCCCTTCGGCCACAACAACGAGCATGTGCCGGTGCGGCTGATCGATCTGGATGACCTGTCGCACAATCAGTACATCGTCACCCAGCAGTTCATCTACCGCGCCGGCCCTACGGAGCGTCGCGCCGATCTGGTGTTGCTGGTCAATGGCATGCCACTGGTGCTGATCGAGGCCAAGACGGCGGTTAAGAAGTGCATCAGCTGGGTGGATGGCGCAGTGCAGGTGCACGACGACTACGAGAAGTTCGTGCCTGAGCTGTTCGTTTGCAATGTGTTCTCAGTGGCTACCGAGGGTAAGTCCTACCGCTACGGTTCCATCGGGCTGCCGGTCAAGGATTGGGGCCCGTGGCATTTGGATGGAGGCGATGCGCAGCACCATCCGCTGAAGTCACTCAAGCTGTCGGCCGAGAGCATGTTGCGGTCGAATGTGGTGCTGGACATTCTGGGCAGCTTCACCTTATTTGCGACAGACAAAAAGAAGCGCCGTATCAAGGTCATCTGCCGCTATCAGCAGTACGAGGCGGCCAATAAGATTGTCGAGCGTGTGCTGGCAGGCTACCCCAAGAAGGGCCTGATTTGGCACTTCCAGGGTTCGGGCAAGTCGCTGTTGATGGTGTTTGCCGCGCAAAAGCTGCGGATGCACGCCGGGTTGAAGAACCCCACGGTGTTGATCGTGGTGGACCGAGTTGATCTCGACAGCCAGATCACCGGCACCTTCACGGGGGCGGACATTCCCAATCTGGAAAAGGCCGACACACGCGAGAAGCTGCAGCAACTGTTGGCGCAGGATGTGCGCAAGATCATCATTACCACGATCTTCAAATTCGGCGAGGCCACAGGCAGCCTGAATGATCGCAGCAACATCATTGCGTTGGTGGACGAAGCCCATCGCACGCAAGAAGGCGACCTGGGTCGCAAGATGCGCGAGGCCCTGCCCAATGCGTTTCTGTTCGGCCTGACCGGCACACCCATCAACCGCGCCGACCGCAACACCTTTTACGCCTTTGGTGCCGACGAAGACGAAAAGGGCTACATGAGCCGCTACGGCTTCGAAGAGTCGATCCGCGACGGCGCTACGCTGAAACTGCACTTCGAACCGCGCCTGATCGACCTGCACATCGACAAGGCTGCCCTCGACGCAGCCTACAAGGATTTGACCGGTGGCCTGACGGACCTGGACAAGGACAACCTCGCCAAGACCGCCGCAAAGATGGCCGTGTTGGTCAAAACGCCTGAGCGTATCCGCAAGGTATGTGAGGACATTGTTCAGCACTTTCAGGGCAAGGTAGAGCCCAATGGCTTCAAGGGTCAGATCGTCACCTTCGACCGGGAGTCGTGCCTGCTGTTCAAGGCAGAGTTGGATAAGCTGCTGCCACCGGAGGCCACCGACATCGTGATGTCGGTGCAGGCCGCGGATAAGAAGACGCACCCGGCGTACGCTGCTTACGACCGCACGCGCGATGAAGAGGAACGGCTGCTCGACCGCTTCCGCGACCCGGCCGACCCGCTGAAGCTGATCATTGTCACAGCCAAGCTACTGACCGGCTTTGATGCGCCGATCTTGCAGGCGATGTACCTAGACAAGCCGTTGCGTGACCACACCTTGTTGCAGGCGATCTGCCGGGTGAACCGGACCTACTCTGAGCAGAAGACCCATGGCCTGATCGTGGACTATCTGGGCATCTTCGACGATGTGGCCGCTGCGTTGGAGTTCGATGACCAGAGCGTCAAACAGATTGTTAGCAACATCCAAGAGCTGAAGGACAAGCTGCCCGAAGCCATACAGAAGTGCCTGGCCTTCTTCCCCGGCGTCGACCGTGACCAGCAAGGCTATGAAGGCCTGATGGCCGCGCAGGAGTGTTTGCCGAACAACGAGGTGCGGGACAACTTTGCCGCCGAATACAGCATACTCAACAAGATCTGGGAGGCATTGTCGCCCGACTTGGTGCTAGGACCCTTCGAGAAAAACTACAAGTGGCTGTCACAGGTGTATCAGTCGGTGCAGCCTTCCAGCGGTCACGGCAAGCTGATCTGGCACTCCCTAGGCGCCAAGACTATCGAGCTGATTCACCAGAACGTGCATGTGGATGCGGTGCGCGATGACCTCGACACCCTTGTGCTGGACGCCGATTTGCTAGAGGCAGTTCTCTCGAACCCTGACCCGAAGAAGGCGAAGGAAATCGAGATCAAGCTTAAGCGCCGGCTTCGTGGGCACAGTGGCAACCCCAAGTTCAAGCAGTTATCGGAGCGGCTCGATGCTTTGAAAGATCGCTTCGAGTCCGGACAGATCAACAGCGTGGAGTTTTTGAAAGCTTTGCTGGAGATCGCCAAGGAAACGCGCCAGGCCGAGAAAGAAATACCTCCTGAAGAGGACGAGGATCGCGGCAAGGCAGCACTGACCGAGCTGTTCAACGAGGTCAAGACGGCTGATACGCCGATCATGGTCGAGCGGGTAGTCGCGGACATCGACGAGATCGTGCGCCTGGTGCGCTTCCCTGGTTGGCAGGGAACCCAAGCCGGTGAGCGCGAAGTGAAGAAGGCACTGCGCAAGGCCCTCTTCAAGTACAAGCTGCATGCGGATGAAGAACTGTTCGAGAAAGCCTATAGCTACATCCGACAGTATTACTAAGGGGGCATGGATGATCACCAGTGACAGCATGGCGAGCACGACCTGGTTTGTCGGTGCCAGCTTTGGACACACCAACGACCAGAGCGAACGTTTTCTTTCTCAAGGGCTTTGGGAGATCAGTAAACCGAACGACAAGGAAATGGCTCTGGTTCGCTCTATGCGCCCCGGAGAGCGGATTGCCATTAAGGCCGCCTATACGCGAAAACATGGGCTACCGTTCGATAACCGAGGGCGCACTGTTTCCGTCCTTGGCATCAAGGCCATTGGTACCATCCTCGACAATCCGCACGATGGCGAGCGGGTGCAAGTGCAGTGGTTGCCGATAGAAGGGGTGCGTGAGTGGTATTTCTATACCTTCCGGGCCACCATCTGGCGTGTGATTCCAGGCGATTGGATGAACGACGCGTTGATCGCGTTCGCCTTCGACAAACAGTTGCAGGATGTGGATCGCTTTCGCAATGAGCCCTATTGGCGTGAGCGCTTTGGGTCGGTTTTGTCGGACAAGCAGCGCTTTCAGTGGACGGAGTTCTATGAAGCGGTGGCCGAAAAACTGCTGACTTACGCGGACGACCGAACCCTGCTCATCGAGGGTATCCACAAGATTGGTTCGCGTGTGCCGGGACTCGGTTACCTGCAGGACAAGTTTCCAGATGGCACCAGTGGCCCGCTGCGGGATATTTGCCCGTTCACCACGATGGGGACTTTCAACCGGTCCATGACCGATGCCAATCGCAAAACCATAGCGAGAGAGTTGGCCAAGTTGCTGGGTGTAACCGTTCCTGTTCCGCCTTCATTCGAGGGCATTCCCGTCCTCAACAATCAGCGCTCCTGGTTTTTTGCCTACTCCGACAAGCGCGGAGCGAGCGACATTGACACTTTGTGGAAAGTGTTCGTGGCCGCGCACAGCATAGTGGAAGACGACCAGCCGGGTACCCGAGATGCTTTCATCCAAGCTTACGACGAGGCGACCCAAGTGTGGGGCGTTGCCTGGAATCTCTCGACAGGCCTTTACTGGACACATCCGTGGGAGTTTCTGACCCTCGATAGCCAGTCGCGTCACTACATCAACAAGCGGCTCGGTCTGAATGTCGCCATCAGTGGTCAGCAAGGCCCCTGTGATGCCGGGAGCTATCTGAAGCTGGTTGACGATCTGCGCGCGCGCTTCAGCGAAGACGATTATCCCGTCCACAGCTTTCCGGACTTGTCGTTAGAGTCCTGGATGTACAAGGACCCAGACGACGAACCTGTGCCATCTGGCGAGGCTGAAGAAGGCAGCGCTGAAGACCAAGTAGCTGCAAGTGCGTTTAGCGAAGCCTTTCAAGTGGCAGCGCCAATTATCCCGTACTTGGTCGAAGATATTCTCAGGGATGGGTGTTTCCTTGCTCGGACCGAGATCGACCTTCTGCTCGATCGGCTGCGAGCCAAGAAAAACCTGATCCTGCAGGGGCCTCCGGGCACAGGAAAAACTTGGCTGGCTAAGCGGCTGGCCTTCGCGCTTGTGGGGCAGAAGGACGATAGTAAAGTTCGGGCGGTTCAATTCCATCCCAACTTGTCCTACGAGGACTTTGTACGAGGCTGGCGCCCGACTGGTGAAGGTAAATTGTCGCTCGCGGACGGTGTCTTCATGGAAGCGATTAAGGCTGCCAGCAAAGACCCGTCTTCGAAGTTTGTTGTTGTGATTGAGGAAATCAATCGTGGTAACCCCGCGCAGATCTTCGGAGAGCTGTTGACGCTGCTGGAAGCTGGGAAGCGCACGCCCAGCGAAGCATTGGAGCTCTGCTACCCGGATGCAGATGGTAAGCGTCGTCCTGTCCACATTCCCGAAAATTTGTATGTTATCGGCACCATGAACATCGCGGACAGATCACTCGCGCTAGTCGATCTGGCGCTGCGTCGCCGCTTCGCTTTCATTGGATTGGAGCCGAGGCTGGGGCTCGTGTGGCGGGACTGGGTGGTCAAAGAGTGTGCGGTTGATCCAGTCTTGGTGGAGGATATCGAGCAACGATTTTCCAAGCTGAATGATCAGATTGCGGCGGATGTCCGTCTTGGTAAGCAGTTCCGGATTGGCCACAGCTATGTGACACCTGCGCATCGCCTGGAGTCGGGAGACACGAAGAAGTGGTTCCAGCAGGTCGTAGAAACGGAGATCGGCCCGTTGCTGGATGAATATTGGTTTGACGCGCCCGACGAAGCACAAAAGGCGATTGCACGGCTGACACAGGGGTGGTGGTGAGCATCGTCGCAGAGCAGGTGGATAGCGTGTCCGCGAGTGCCGACGGCTTCATCGGACGCATTCCGGTGCGCAACCTTTGGCTGCTGATGCTATATGCCTCGGACCTGTTTCGCACTTGTGATATCGGCAAGGTCGGCTTGGAAGACAGTCCTGACGATCTGCCGGATCTGGTTGCGGAGATTCTTGCTCATGCAGTTGAGGTAAGGCAACGGCGCAGGCTAAGTCTTGGCTACCGTTCTCGTGATGCCGTGATTAATCGTGTTCGGGGCCGTATCGATGTTCTGACTAGCGAACGCCATCAGTTGTTGGATCGCGGCTTGGTAGCATGCCGATTCGATGAGCTGACTATCGACACGCCCCGCAATCGCTTTGTCCGAGCGGCTCTGGAATCCATCTCCAGAATCGTGCGGAGAAGGGAACTTGCACATCGATGCCGCTCACTCGCGAGTGGCATGAAGGCGATGGGGGTATCTGGCGAGGTACCCACGCGAGCTCAAATGAGCACCGATCGTTTTGGGCGTAATGATGCAGACGACCGATTCATGGTGGCAGCCGCGAAGCTGGCATTTGACTTGGCGATACCGGCTGAAGTGTCTGGGGCGAATGTACTCACTTTGCCAGATCGAGAGGTGACTTGGGTGCGCCGATTGTTCGAGCGGGCTGTAGGCGGGCTCTACGATGTGGTGCTAAGTCCTCAGGGGTGGCGGGTAAAGTGCGGTGGCGCACTCGGCTGGAAAATTGAGCAAAAAACCGCTGGGATCGACAAGATCTTGCCCTCCATGCGAACTGACGTTGTTCTCGACCACCCATCAACTGGGCGGCGAATCGTCATCGACACCAAGTTCACATCAATCGTGACGAGTGGCTGGTACCGCGAGGAAACCCTGCGCAGCGGCTATGTGTACCAAATCTACGCCTACCTGCGGTCTCAGGTAGGGCGTGGCGATGCTCTTGCCGATTGCGCCAGCGGATTACTGCTACATCCCGCGATCGGCCTGTCGGTCGACGAAACGGTTGTGATTCAGGGGCATGCCATTCGGTTTGCCACAGTTGATTTGGCTGCTTCAGCTACAGAAATCCGAACCCAACTGATGAATATTTGTGCTGCGACGATGTAGCAAGCTGAGCTGGCGACTTCATTTACCAAGAGCGGTACGGTGCGCTCACTGGCGAGGCGCTGCTCGCCTGTTAGCTTCTCGGCGGCTTCTTCAGCGTCGTCGCGGTCGTCGTAGGTGTTGAGTAGTTTCATAAGTCTTCGGATGCGAGCTCAATGGGTCGTAGATTCTGCCCGACTCACAAAAAAGAACATCCCTATCATTGGCGCTAGGTGAGTAGCTGGTCAGCTATGCACTTGGCCAAAAAATAAGAGCCGACGTGAAAGCGATAGGGGGTATACGCCCCCTATCGCTCGCCTGTGTCCAGGGGGCTCAGGGTCGTTATTGCAGTAGGTAACCCATCGGTTGGTCATCCTTGTCGAAGCAGAGGATGGTTTCGCAGTGGCCGCCTAGCTGATCGGCATTCGATTCGCTGATGTCGGGCAACCATTTACCCAGTTCTGCGATTGGAACCCTCTTCTCGTTGATGTAGCAGTCATCATCCATGCGCGGGTTGCACCACGCACTTTTTACATCCGGCCATTCGGATTGGGGCGGGGTAGCTGGTGACTGTACAGCCGCTTTTTGAGTACCTCCTTTCTGTGCTTGCCAAGCTGCGTAGCCGCCTTCATAGCGCCCGTCAAACGTGGGGACGAGCTGATTATCAGGTACGCCAATATCCAGGTAGAACTGGTACAGGATAGAACCGGCTTTGGCGTACGACACCTGGCGAGAGGTATCGACACGGTAGGCCACTGGCTTGCCGTCGGTGCTGATGCCGATGCGATACCAGATCGACAGCGCGAAGAAGGCATCCTGATTCCACTCACCTACCAAGGTAGTGTTTGTCCGGCACTTACCGCGCAGACACGTACCACTTACTTGGTTGACATAGCGCCGGTCCTGCTGGCGCTGGGCATCCCAGATGAGCACTTCGCGGGAGGTCTCCAGCCAGGTGCACTTGATCATGGGTTGGCCGTTGAAGGATTTCTTGGCGATACACGGAATAGCTTCGGGAAGACCGTTGGTAGAGGTCTCGTCTGGGAAGGCGATGTTGCCCCATGCGTAATGATCCACGACGGCGTTTGCGTTGGCGCAGAAAGCGAGCAGAAGGATGCTGAGTATCCGTTTCATAGGTTCTCCAGTTTGTTGCTTTTGTCGAGTGCGAAATAAGAGCAGGCCGTTTAACGGCCGATGATGAAGGCGAACCCCGGCGTGTCGTGGGGCAATCAATGTCGCTTTCGGTAACTATCTGAGAGCTATTTTTTGTACGTGACCCTGAGTTTTTTATTGACGTAGTCTTTGAGGATTTCGTAGTCGGGGTTGTAAGTGACTAGCGCATGGCCCACACCTACTGCGGCCGTCAATGTTGCTATGGTCAATGTTGCAGGTGTTGACAGGACGCTGAATACAGCACCAAGGGCGCCGCCCTGTACCACAGTACTTTTCACGTCACTTGTGACTCGACACTTCAGTCCCAGGCTTTCAATCTTGGTTTCGACAAGTTTGATACCCGCCATGAAATTGCCCCTGAGGCCGTGGATCTCGAAGGACGCTTTGCTTTTCACAAGACCTTCAATCTGCGCTTCATTCAGACCGGTTACGACGATCATGGTTTTTCTGAGCTCCCTGCATGAGGTGGTGGTTTAGAGAAAAAGTCGAATATCAACCTTTTGGGGTGAGTCTCGGTTTGGGAGGTCCTTCATGTCAACAGGTTGATGACCAACCATCCAGGTTGAACTGGAGGGTGGCATGTCAAAAAATGAATCGAAGAAGCTGGCGGAGCTTGTTGGTCAAGCAATTGCTCGTCAGCGTGTTCGTTGCAAGCTGAACCAGGAACAGGTTGCGGAAAAGCTTGGGATTGGAAGTGAGGCCGTATCACGTATCGAGCGTGGGATTGTCATGCCTAACATCGAGCGCTTGGTCGAATTAGCGGAAGTTTTTGGGTGTGAAGCGGCCGACCTGCTTACCGAGGGGAGTTCGCGCCCAGAGGACCAGACGCGCCGGCTCTATGACCTGCTGTCCAGACTGGAGGCACATGACCGCGACTTTGTCATGGACATGGTGGAGCGTCTTGTTGTCAGGCTTGATCGCGACTGATTGGCTCAGTCACGGCGGTTGCTTTGTTGTTTCGGAGGCCTCCTGTGTCCCAGGTTCGTCGAACAGAGCTCCGCAGCGCAGGCACAAGCAGTTGAACCCCGCGAAGTGATATTTGGCGACATCCTCGGCTACCTGCAATGCCGATGGATAGGCGGGAGTAATGGCGGCCAACCCATTGATGAGCAGATGGCTGCCTGGCGCTTGGGTATTTTCATTGGCTTTCTGCGCTTCTCGTAACGCGCTGTCAGCCAGGCCGAGCAGCAGTGCGATGCCCTTGGCGGCTTCCCTAGTCAAGATGGCCTTGGAGTCGCAGATCAAGCAGTGTCGAAGCATGATTCACTCTCCTGTAAAGCGGCCGTGTGCATGGCCGCTGACGATGATTTGGCTCATTTCAGTTGGGATTGCCCTGGCCAGGGGGCAACAGCCTGAGCAAGCGACTCAGGATCCAGCAGGCCAGGACCACGGCCAGTAACAGCGGCGGGAAGCGCAGCATGAGCAGAATGCTCAGTGCCAGCTCCCCGGTGGCGGCGAGCGCGCCGATGAAGATGAACAAGCAGAGCAGGAATCTCAGTAGGGACATGGCGGATCTCCAAGTGGTTCTGCCTGGCCTATGTACTCAGCACAGACAGGCTAGATTCAGTGGGCCTGTGAGGCGAGGGCTTCCAGTTTGCCCGCGAGGGAGTTGGGAGCTGGCTGCGATTCGCCCTGGCCTGCGGTACTGGTGGGCTCCGAGTTTGTGAAGAACTCCTCGATCACGGCGCGACTGTCCTCCTCGCTGTCCTCGAAGGCTCCGTTGCCGAAGCCCCGGCGAGCTGCGTCGTCCAGTGCCATCTGGTCGAAACCTGCTGCTTGTCGCTGTGTATCGAGCTCGCTCGTCTTCTGCAGCGCTTCGGTCATGTCCATGCCACTGCGTACCGTGAGGTCGACATAAAAGATCGGCGTGCCATGGCTCTGGCGCGTCGACTTACCTCGTAGACGCAGCTCCAGCGGCAGGCAGGCCAGGCGGTTGCCCGAGATCGCCTGAAAGTAATGCAGCCGAGCGGCCAGGGTGCGGATGCTGTTGAAACCCGTTGTGCGGAAAACAAAGCTACCCAACGAGTCCTCATCGCCAATGATCACATTCAGTCGGCCATAAGGCTTGCAGGCACCGCCTTTGGCCAGTGGGCAGGCATCGGGCGAAGGACAGGGCAGAGACTGTATGCCGTCCTGGGTAATGCGCTTGCAGGTTTCACCATTGCCGACGCACAACGGTCGCCCGGATTGCCGGTCGAACAGGGTGTAATCGGCCCGGAAGTTCAGCTCCGGCTCGTTGAACAGTAGGCGTACTGGAATGCTGCGCAGCTTGTCTTCCTTGCCCTGGCGCAATTCGTCGTTGAGTGGGTGAAGCAGCCAGCCATCCCTGCTTTGCACCTGGGACGTGATGGTGAACTGATCATCTTTCTCTGGGAGGCGTTTGCCGTTTTTCTCAACGACTTTGCCGATGGAGATGCGTCCGAGCACGGGTGGCGTCAGGGCTAGGCCTTTCAACATGATGGTTCTCCTGGAAATGAAAAAAGGCCAGCCACGCAGCGAGAACTGCGTGGACTGGCCAAGGGAGGGAAGAGGAATGGCGGAATTAGTTGATCAGGAAGCGGCGACTGCCTTCCTTGGTTTTGGCGTAGCGCACCTGCAGGTAAGGTTTCTCTTGCAGCATCTGCTGAATATCAAGCACGGTGCTGTCCTTGGATTTCTTCCAGCTGATATAGCCGCTGGAAAAATCCGCTCGGGTGGCCTCGCCGATGGCCTGTTGCAGCATCTGCTTGAGCTGGGCCTCGCGCGTTTCCTTCTCTCCGATGGATTGGCGCACGGCCTTGAGCTCCAGGTAGGCCGCGGCCAACCCTGCATGGCCGCTGAAGTCGACGGTCTGGCCGTTGTCCTCCGGGTACAAGCAGCGCAATGCCGCCTCGGCCGACGCGCTACCGTCGGCTGGCGGCGGGGTGTCGGTTTCCACGTAGCTCCAGAACTTGCACTCCAGTTCGATCAGGCGAGCGATCATCTGCTTGTCACGCTCAATGCGGTGGACCTCCAGAGATTGACCGCCCAGCAGCACTGCCACATCCGCCGCCTGTTTGCCGGTAACGGCGAGTTGGTGCATTACCTGTAGTTGTACATACTCGGGCACGCCTTCCTTCCAGAGGCGTGCCCCGTTTATGCCGGCGGTCTTGCATTCGAGGATCTGCACGTCGTCCGCGCCGATCACCTCGCGGTCGATGTTGGCTAGCATCCAGGAGAACTCGGGATTCGGATGCTGCAGTACGGCGTTGATCCGTCGCACCTTATTCTTGGTACGCTTGCTGTAGTGCCAGGCCACGATGGGCTCCAGAACATTGCCCCAGTACAGCGGGCTTTCCTCATCCTGAGGATCGGCCTTCGGCAGCCCGGCATCGCGGCCGGTCTTCTCCAGCCACAGCTCCAATTGCGATTTATAGGGGTTCAGCCCCACAGCAGCGGCGGCATCCGAACTACCGATGCCCTGTTTGCGGATTTGCAGCCAGTCCTCGCGCGGTAGCTCCTTGGTGCTGACCAAGCGCAGGGCAGGGGGTGCTTTGCGGGTACGGCAGTTCAATGACGTTGCTTTCATCGTGTTTACCTGCAGACATAAAAAACGCCCGACCAGCACGAAGCTGACCGAGCGCGGCGGTTAATGAGCGGTGTGATTAGGCGGCGAGACGCAGAGCAGCATCTAGGGCGCGTTGTTTGATCTGCGCACCCTGACCAAACCAGGCCGAGTCCATGCGGTACTCGTTGCTGCGCGCTCGGCGCTCGTGATCGACATACTCGGTGACTGCATTGAGCAGACCCCAGGCGGTGCCGCGTGCCGAGTCCAACTGACTGCCTCGACCACGACCTTCGTAAAGCTCTTGTACCTTGCGCAGTGCGCGTTCGTTAGGCAGTTGTTCCGGTAGTTGATTGCTCGGATTGACCTCGCACAGTACGTTCATGAAGAAACCCAGAGCTTCATGCCATTGCACCTTGCGTTCAGCGAGATGGCGCATGCGGTACATAAACTCGTCCCAACCGGAGACGGCTATGCCAAGTTGCTTCTTCACGGCCTTTGGATCGAAGCGGGTGTTGTGCGGAACTTTGATGGCTCGGCTGGTACCGTCCAGGGCGATGGTCAGGGTGTTGTTACACACCACCCGTACCGTTGTCGGTGTTGCCGTGGTGGCCAGGGTGCCGTCGCAAGACGTCGCTAGCAGCAGATAGCCGTTGACCTGGTCGTTGTCCTTCAGGGCTGCGCCTTGCCCGGTACGCGCCAGCGCCCAGAACTTGCGGCCACCTTTGAGTACGCCGGCCGTTTCCAGCTCGTAGCCAGAGACCTCGGTGAGATCTCGATAAAACTCCAGCACTTCCCGAGGCTGCACGGTGTGATAGCGCTGCGAGACCACCGACAGCGGGGCTTTGGTGTCGGAGCGGTAGAGCACCTTCTGTTCCGGGAAAGAATGGATGGCGCCCAGGTGGCCGGCCGCGCCAGATTTGAAGTGCACGGGACTTTCCTTGATTTCCCAGTTCATGCCGGCTTCGCGCTGCCAAACTTCGATGGGCTGTTTCTGGGTGAGTTGATTGCCGAGGCCATGCCAGGGAGTTGCGCCAGCATAGGCCATTGTTTCGACGAGATGAGCCATGGTTGTGATTCCTTTGGGTGCACGCCGGCATAAAGTGCCGCGTAGAGCGCAACACCGTCCGGACGTAATAGATAGAAGGGAAAGTGACCTGGTCAGGCCGGGAGGTTGAAGCGGTGGCCGCAGAGTAGGCAGAGGTTGTGGGCCAGAACGTGGCGGTCGAGCGACTCACCCAGTTGGGCACCGAGCGCGCAGCCGCCAACACCGCCGGCTAGGCCTCCGAGGATGGCGCCCGACATTGAGCCGAGGGTGATGCCGACAGGCCCGGCTAAAGCACCGAGAGCTGCACCAGCCTGACCACCAGCCAGGGCAGCGCTGACGCCACGGGCAATACCGCCCACGGTGCCTACGGCTGCACCGACTTTCATGGCGTGGTGGAAGGAAGCGACTTTGGGGGAATGACAGCGAGGGCACTGCAATGACATGGGGCGAACCTCTCTGGTGGTTATGTCATTGCGGTTATGTAGGGCTGAGTTTTTCTCGAATTGAATCCGACTCGGCATCTAGGATTTGGTATAGGAATTTTAGAGGCAATTTTCCGTATGCGACGTTTTGGCACTACTCAACGAATCAGGCTGAGCGTCTGGATAGGATTCTGATTGGAGGGTAGTCACCTATCAGCTAAGATCTCGTGTTAAGGCACAGGGAATCGTCCAATGCAGAGCAGTAGGGACAGAAGGCACGGACTGACGCGGCTGGGAAGGCTTACCCTTTTCCTGGTGTCTTACATTCCGTTGTTTTTGATAATTATTTTTCAGCAATTCTATAAAAACAGCGACTACCTTAGTTTTGGAGGTTTCAACAGCGATGCCTGGATGAATTTCGCAAAGAAATTCGGTGTGGCTACCACGCTTATAATAATCTCGGTTTTGGCTGTTATTTTCTTGATGGTTTTGCTCCAAAATCTCGTAGAGAGAGCAGAGGAAAGCGGCGAAATTTCCAAGGTGGTGGACGTGGAAAATAAAAACTCAGAATCAATTGCCTATCTATTTACTTATATTATCCCTTTCGTGTTTCAAGATCCCGCTGACCCTGCCCAGCTAATACCAATAATCACTTTGATGTGCGTAACGTATACAATTTACGTCAACTCATCAATGATACTTATAAACCCAACTTTGAGTTTTTGGTATTCCCTCTATCACGTAGAGGTCGAAAGCCTAGCAGGAGCAAAGAAGAGAATAATAATTTTAACGAAAGAAAAGTTTATGGAGGAAGGTGATTTGCTCAAAATGAAGCGAATTGCCCACAGATTGTATTTCGGTATAGATTTGGGGAGGAAGGATGAGTAGCGAAGCTTTGAACACCGTTCAGGATTTAATAAACCAACAAAATCTTTCGTTTGAAGTGTTCTTTATACAAAGAAAAGCCAAGACTGAAAATAAGAAAAAAGGTTTTAGCTATACGCTTAGTAGGTTGGATGCCTCGAAAGAAATCAATGAATTCTTTCTCAAGTCCGCAAAGGCACAAGTCGAGAAGTATATAGAATCTTCGGCAGTGGCTCAGAAATATGCTGTCATCTCCGATGACATGCCAAAAGCTCTGTTCAAGTATGATGAGGCTGAAAAGCTAAAGGTTTCAGATCATACCTGGAAGAAAATCCTCAACGGCACGGAAATAAAATCCGCTGTTTCCTTGGGTGAGCTAAAAAAGAATATATGGTGCTACTGCGTTAAGATTGTAAGTACGATTGATGGTGGAAAGACGAAAGCCTTGTTTTTCAAAAAGCTAACGGCTACAAGCGTTGCTACAGATACGCCGCAAGGATTTGGGAAGAAAATTAAGGCTCACTTCGACTCCACAGACCCTAAGTTGGTGGAAATTAAGACTGAACACATTACTTTCGAAGATAAATTTGATTGCGTCTTGCAAGGTGATTCGTTTTTGATTTTCTCAAAAGCTGCATTCGAAAAAATTGCCGAGCTAGAAGATGAGTTTGTTGAACTGTCAAACGAGACTTTAGAGATAATAAGTAATCATTCTGTAGTCGAAGGTTTAGAGATTGTTCGGGCAGAAGTCACGTCAAAGCCATCTATGATGCGAGCCCTGGCGAATATTGCTAAAAATAACAATCATGCCCAAATCGGTGTTGCTGAAGTTGAGAATATGAAGCAGATGCTTCTTCAGTATGAAGGGCGCGAGTTGAAGTCTACTTCAGATGGAAGAGTCCTTATCGAAAACAAGGATGATGTAGAGGACTTTTTGAAGCTGCTCAATGACTATTACAAACAAGGTATGGTTACAGGTAAGACATATGGATCTAATTCTGGGAGTGTGTTGGTTAAAATGAGTTGATGTTTTGGCTCTTAATTATTAATTCTGTATGTTGTGGGTGGTCTGAATAGGTCTTTTGTATTTGTGATTTCTGTGTTGATGGTGGCTATGGTTCATAAGAACTATCTATTGGGCTATTTTCGAACCGTTCCAGATAACTAGTATCTGGAACGGTTAGTTGGCAGGTGTAGCATGTCTGAGGATGAGCGCTACTTCGGTAGAGCTTTCTCAGTCAACGAATCGGGACGACCTTACTTTCCCGGTTGTTCTGGATGGCCGACATCGAAAGATTGCCGGTAGCTGCTTCTTGGATGTGCTCGCTCCACCACTTCATCATTGGGCGTCTGCGCTCGATATAGTCCGCTCGGTTATAGGCACTGCGTACCTCGTCTTTATCGACGTGTGCAAGCGCTACTTCAATCAACTCGGGATCCCAAGCGTGTTCGTTGAGGATGGTGCTGGCCATAGAGCGCATCCCATGGCTTACCAGGCGCCCTTCGAATCCCATGCGTTTCAGTGCCATGTTGGCGGTTTGGCTGTTGCAGTGGGTTCGAGGATTACGGTCTGCAGGGAACACGTATTCCCGGTGTCCGCTGTAGGGCTTGATTGCTTCAAGCAGGGCTAGGGCCTGGTCTGTTAGCGGCACGATGTGGATACGGCGTTTCTTCATGCGCTCAGCTGGAATTGTCCAGACCTTCTTCTCGATGTCGATGTCAGCCCAGCGGGTGGTAGCAGCCTCTGCGGGTCGGGTCATGGTGTGGAGCTGCCATTCGATTAGGCAGCGGGTAGTCCTTTTTATGCTGGCATTGGCGATTGCCATCATGAGCTCTTTCAGCTCATCGGGTGGGAGTGCCGCCATGTTCTTCTTTTTGGGCTTTTTAAAGACGGAACGGATTCCGCTGAGCGGGTTTGCGTGAATCAGTCCTGAATTGACCCCGTAGATCATGATCTCGTTGAGTCGCTGTGTCAGGCGTTTAACTGTTTCGAGGCTGCCTTTGGTTTCCAAGGGTCTGAGCAAATCGATGACCTTAGGGGAATTGATGGCTGAGATCGGTGTGGTGCCCAGGTCCGGGAAGATGTGCAGCGTGAGCGAGCGCCAAATATCTTCGGCATAGGCTGGGGTGACTGAGTCCTTTTTGAGCTCAAACCATGCCGTCGTCACGTTTTCGAAAGTGTGTTCTGTGGCTGCTTTTTTCGCTTGCCGCTCCGCATCGCGCCTCTCTTTCGGATCCAGCCCCTGAGCGACGAACTCCCTCGCCTCAACGGTTCGCTTGCGTGCTTGAGCCAGGCTCACCTCGGGGAAGGTGCCTAGTCCCATGTTGATCCGTTTTTTGGTTACGGGATGGATGTAGTTGAAATTCCATAGCTTTGAGCCATTGATTCTCACTCGCATTTGAAGACCGTTGCCATCAGTCAGCGTGTAGTCCTTTTCCTTAGGCTTGGCGGCTTTGACTTTGAGGTCTGAGAGGCGCGTGGCTTGGGCACCCATGATGTATTCCAATGCTGTTTGTGTATTCCAAAAATTACCAGTTGAAAGCTTGGAATACCACTTGGAATACACGAAAGCGTAGAAGCTGATGGACGTTCGCGGATGCTGATGGCGCTTAAGCCCTTGATTTTGCTGAATTTCAGGTACAAAAAAAGACGTCCGTGGACGTCTTTAGATGATGAAGTGGTGGAGCCGGGGGGATTTGAACCCCCGTCCGCCAGTACTCCGCTGTCGGTACTACATGCGTAGCCGTGTCTATTAAGTTAACCCTCAGCGACCCGACGGGCAGGGTGCTTTGGGCGAGTTGTGTAAGTTTTAGCCGCTTCGTCCACAACGTACTGCACGGCGATTCTGTTCTATATGACAATCACTTTGGGTTTACAGACATCCCCTGATGATTGCTGGACCCGAAGGTACCAGGAGGGAAGGGCTAAGGCTGCTTACGCAGCGAGAGCGTATTCCCCGTAGGTTTCGTCATTGGCAACTATAGGAAGTTGCAACAGTGGATTTACGAGTTCTGTTACCAACTCGGCATGCACCTAAAGTTTCGCAACCGGCGTCGAATCCTAAACGGCCCCGAACTCATTGCTCGCAAATCATGGTGAGCAACAAGCCTGTACAGTCTACGTCAATGTGGCCCGGAAGGCCAACCCGAAGGTTGGCCTTACCTGTGTTCACTTTTTAGTAGGGCTGCGCAGCTGAATTTTCTCAAGCATCTGACCGGAGATTTCGATGCAGTCCTTGTCGTTGCCGGATGCCTGGGCCTTTTTCGCATCAGCCACCGCGGTTTTGGCGTTATCCATCGAGTTCTCGGATACGGCGGGGGCGGTGGCGATTGCGTCTTCCAGTTTTTGAACTTGCGCGTCACAAAGATCTTTATCTGCCGCAAACACCGGCGAGGCCAACAGTGCAGCGGTGATGAACAATCCAGCAATTGCAGAGTGCTTCATGGGTATCTCCTTGCGCATGAGGGCTCGGTGCTGCCGATGAAATGAGGCCGCTGGCCGAGGGGGTTATAAGCCCATTCGCAGGGCCTAATCAAATGACTATAGCCGCGCGCAGGAATTCGGTTTTTTTTGCAGCAATGCATGGGCTTGCAGGAGCGAGCAAGCTCGCTCCTGCCGTTTTTATGCAGTGCGTGCTTGGGTCACGCGATCCACCAGATAGACCAGCCCGTGATAATCGATCCCGCCATGCTGGCTCAGACCGATTTCACAGGTGCGGCTGGTGGAAATGCCTTCACCGCAGTACTGCACCGCGTCTTTCAAGGTGCGCAGCGAATGGGCGTTCAGCTCAGGCGTGGTGAACCCCTTGTCGCCGGCAAACCCGCAGCAGTGAATGCCTTCAGGGATGACCACGTTTTTACTGCACTTGCGCGCCAGATCGATCAACGCCTGGCTTTCCCCCAGGTGCTGGGTGCTGCAGGTGACGTGCACCGCGATGGGTGTGTCCTGTGGCGTGAAGTCCAGTCGATCCATCAGGTGCGTGCGAATGAAACGCACCGGGTCGTACAGGTCCAGGCGTGCATCGCCGAGGTCCTGGGTCAGGCGCAAGGTGCAGGGGCTGGTGTCGCAGTAGATCGGATCGAGCCCGCCACGGCTGGCGTGGAGCAGGGCTCCGATCAGTTCCTGGCGTTTGTGTTCGGCCTGTTCGGCGTAACCCTTGGAGGCAAACGGCTGGCCGCAGCAGAGATTGTCCAGATTGTCCGGAAAGACCACCTGATACCCGGCTTTTTCCAGCAGGCCGCGGGTTTTGTCGTACAGCGACATTTGTTCCTTGTCACCGGCCGCCGGCCCCATGGCGCGTGAAACGCACGCGGCCAGGTACACCACGCGCGGTCGCTCGTCCATCACTGCCGGGCTGAAGTGGATTGCCCGTTCAGGTTGCGGCATGGCGTCGGTCCACTGCGGAATTTGCCCTTTGGACAGGCGGGTCACCGCTGCGGAAAGTTTGGCCAGCCGCGGTGCACCCAGCAACATCCGCGCACCGTTGGCCACGTGGAGGGTGAAGCGCGCACCTTGCAGCGCCGTGGCGAAATTTCCTTCAAGCCAGTTGGCGGTTTTCGTATGGGTGGCGTGCTGGCCGCGAAGCTTTTTCACCAGTTCGCCGGTATTGATGCCTACCGGGCAGCGTTGAGCGCAAAGGCCGGTGGCGGCACAAGTATCGATGCCCTGGTATTCGTAGGCTGCTTCGAGTTCCCGGGTATCGACCCCGGCTCGCTTCTTCGCCTGGATGTCACGCCAGATCACGATACGCTGGCGCGGGCTCAGGGTCAGGCCTTTCGATGGGCAGACCGGTTCGCAAAAGCCGCACTCGATGCACTTGTCCACAATCTCGTCGGCGGCCGGCAAGGGCTTGAGATGCTTGAGGTGAATCTGCGGGTCGTCGCTGAGTACCACGTCCGGGTTGAGAATGCCGTTGGGATCGAGCAGGCGTTTGAGTTGCCACATCAGCTGGTAGGCATCGCTGCCCCATTCCAGTTCGACAAACGGCGCCATGTTGCGCCCGGTGCCGTGTTCAGCCTTGAGTGAACCGCCAAACTCCACCGCGACCAACTGCGCCACGTCATCCATGAACGCCTGGTAGCGTGCGACCTCTTCCGGGTTGTTGAAGCCTTGGGTGAAGACGAAGTGCAGATTGCCTTCCAGTGCGTGTCCGAAAAGGATCGCTTCGTCGTAGTGATGTTTGTCGAACAATTCGATCAGGCGGTTTACGCCGATCGCCAGTTGTTCCACCGGGAAGGTCACGTCCTCGATGATCACCGTGGTGCCGGTTTTGCGCACCGCGCCGACGGCGGGGAAGGTGTCCTTGCGGATCGCCCAGAGGCGGGCGTTTTCCAGCGGATCTTCGGTGAAGTCGACTTGCTTCTCTACCGGGAACGACGCCAGTGACGCCATGATCTGAGCCAGTTGCTCTTGCAACAACGTGGACGACGCCGCGCGGGATTCGATCAGCAAGGCGCAAGCATTGTTCGACAAATGCTGTACGAAAGCGGGCATGCCGGGTTTGTTCTGCACCGAACGCAGGCTGCGACGGTCCAGTAATTCCACGGCTGACACCGGTTGGCTTTTCAGCACGGTGACCGCATTGCAGCAGGTTTCCACGTTCGGGAAGACGATCAGCGCCGAGGCCTTGTTCGGGTGGTCGACCACGGTGTCGTAGGTCACCGCGCTGATGAAGCCCAGGGTGCCTTCGGAACCCACCAGCAAGTGGCTCAAGATATCCACAGGTTCGTCGTAATCCACCAGGGCGTTGAGTGACAGGCCGGTGGTATTTTTCAGACGGTATTTGTGGCGGATTTTTGCGGCGAGTTCAGTATTGGCGCGGGTCTCGCGACCCAAGGTCGCCAGGCGCTCCAGCAGCGTTGCATGGCTTTGACGAAACGCAGCCACGCTGGCGGCATCTTCGGTGTCGAGACAGCTGCCATCGGCCAACACCAGGCGAATGCCGGCCAGGGTGTGATAGGTGTTTTGCGCGGTGCCGCAGCACATGCCGCTGGCATTGTTGGCAACGATGCCACCGATTTTGCAGGCATTGATCGACGCCGGGTCCGGGCCGATCTTGCGTCCGAACGGTGCCAGCCAGGCATTGGCCTGAGCACCGATCACGCCGGGTTGCAGGCGAATTTGCGTGCCCTGGCCACGGATCTCGCGCCCGTTCCAGTTATCCCCAAGGACGATCAACACCGAATCACTGATGGCCTGGCCGGACAGACTGGTGCCGGCGGCGCGGAAGGTCACCGGAACCTGATCGCGCTGAGCCAGTTGCAGCAGCGCTACCACTTCATCTTCAGACTCGACGCGGATTACCAGTTGCGGAATCAACCGATAGAAACTGGCGTCAGTGCCGAACGCCAGGGTCGACAGTGGATCGTCGAAGCGCCGTTCATGGGGAATCAATTGCTGCGCATCGCGCAGAAAAGCGGCCGGTAGACTCATAGGTCCTCCAGGATCAACACCACCAGGTCCTTCGGACCGTGGGCACCGTAGGCCAGGACCTGCTCGATGTCGGCGGTTTTCGATGGGCCGGACACCAGCAACGCATTGGTCGGCATGCCTTGAGCCCACTCGAATTCCTGCTGCACCTGATAGAAGTTATCACGGATCTCGCTGGCCTTGAGCAGGGCGAAATGCACCGGTGGCGCCAGGCTCATCAAGCGCGGTTCTTCCCGCGTCGGCCAAAGGATCAGGCTACCTGTCGCCGCGATTGCGCCCAAGGTGCCGGTCAGGCTCGCCGGGGTGTCGTTGAACAGTTCGGCTTTCCATTCTTCCACCGGACGGTCGTACGCCTTGAGTGTCGGCAGCTGCGGATTTTTCGCCCAGTACTCGGTGACACGTTGACCGTGAGGTGTGGTCGGCGCGATCAATAGGCTCGGCAATTGCCGATCCAGCAGCAAATTCGCCAGCAAGGCGGGCCAGTCTTCACCCGAGGTCAGATGGATTTCCGTGTGCACCGCTTCCATCAGTTTGCGCAGTTGCGGGATGCGTTGCTCCGGGGTGTAGGTGTAAGGCTCTGTCACCAAACCCACATTGAAGTTGTCAGCCACAGGTGTGGTGCCTGTCAGACTTTTACGCAGTTTGCCGAGAATGTTTTGCTTGGCGCTCATCAACGATCTCCCTGTTTGGCCAGATGTTCGCGAGCCATGTCATGCAGTGAACGGGCGGCGAGTTTCGGCGCGCTGTGATTTTGCGTCCACGGGCCGACATTGCTCGGCGTGAGTGCGCGCAGTCGCGTGGCGAAGAAACCGAACAGGCGATACAGCGTCGGTGAGCTGTTAAGCCTGGCCCAGGCGTTCCAGATGAACCGTTCCTTGCGCGAGTATTTGCTGCCCTGGCCGCGCATCGCTTGATGCGGGCTATCGGGCGCTTTGACATTCTCTTCGCGCAGACGTCGCAGCAAGGACGGTATCGGAATCTTGACCGGGCACACTTCACCGCAAGCTCCGCACAACGAAGAGGCGCTTGGGTGGTCCGGTACTTTCGCCAGGCCGACCATGTGCGGGGTGATGATTTTTCCGATAGGACCGGGGTAAACCTCACCGTAGGCATGGCCACCGATTCGGGTATAGACCGGGCAATGATTCATGCAGGCGCCGCAGCGGATGCAGTTCAGGGTCTGGCGCAATTCGCTGTCGGCAAACGCCTGGCTGCGGCCGTTATCCAGCAGGACCAGGTGCACTTCCTGTGGGCCGTCCAACTCATGTTCCTTGCGCGGACCGGAAATCATGTTGACGTAGGTGGTGATCGGAATGCCCAAGGCCGAACGAGTCAGCAGCGACAATAGCGGCACCACGTCACGCAGGTTTTCCACGACTTTTTCGATGCCGGTGACAGCGATGTGCACCGGTGGCACCGTGGTGGTCATGCGACCGTTGCCTTCGTTCTCAACCAGCAGCAAGGTTCCGGTTTCGGCCACGGCGAAGTTGACGCCGGAGACGCCGATGTCCGCTTCGAAGAATTTCTGCCGCAGGACCCTGCGACCGATCTGAATGAGTTGGTCAACGTCCTTGGTATATTCCACGCCAAGTTTGTCGTGGAACAAGGACGCGACCTGACCGGCGTTCTTGTGGATTGCCGGCATGATTATGTGTGAAGGCTTCTCGTGGTCGAGCTGGACGATGTACTCGCCCATGTCCGATTCCAGGCATTCAATGCCCTGTTCAGCGAGGACATGGTTCATCTCCATCTCTTCGCTGACCATCGATTTGCCCTTGATCACTTGCCGCCCCTCGTGAGCGCGGATGATCGAGAGGACGATGCCATTGGCCTCGTCCACCGTTTCCGCCCAGTGCACTGTCACACCGTTGCGGGTCAGGTTCTGTTCAAGTTGCTCGAGCAGGTCGGGCAACTTCGATAAAGCGCGGGCGCGGACCGCATTGCCCAGCGCTCGCAGGTGTTCTCTTTCATGGGCATCGCTGAAAGCCGTTGCCCGTTTTGTCATCAGTGAATCCATCGCCTTGCGAAAGTTGTTTCGCAATTGCGCATCACCCAGTGCGTCGTGAGCCCGGGTGCGGAAATCTTCTTCTACGGCGACCGTAGGAATAATCGCGGAAGCGTTCATTGCGCGCCTCCGGTTCGCTGCCAGAGGAAACTGGCCAGGTGTTGGCCACGCAACGCTTCTTGCTGTTTCTCCAGCGAGCCATTGATGTTCATCAGGCAACCGCAGTCGGCACTGAGTACCTTGTGTGCGCCGGATTCCTTCAACGACCGGGTCTTGTCAGCCACCATCGCCCCGGAAATATCTGGCATACGGACGCTGAAAGTCCCACCGAAGCCACAGCATTCGCTTTCATGGCTATGGTTGACTCGTTCTACATTGCTCAATTGCGCCAACAACTCGCGGCCGTGCAAATGAGTGTTCATTTCGCGACGTGCCGAACACGAGGTGTGCAACGCCACTTTCACCGGCTCGCCGCTGTCCTTGAGCTGCACCTTGCAGACATACAGCAGGAACTCAGCCAGTTCATAGGTTCTGGCAGCCAATGCCTGAACCTGTTTCAACGTTTGCGGCTCGTCCTTGAACAGGTCGGCATAGTGTTCACGCAACATCCCGGCGCAGGAACCGGACGGCACCACCACCGGATAGTCCCCGGCGAACAGCGCCAGTTGCGAGCGCGCGACCGTCCTTGCCTGCTCGGTGTAACCCGAGGTGTAGGCCGGCTGACCGCAGCAGCTCTGCCCTTGCGGGTACTCGACACGGATGCCTTCGCGCTCAAGTAAGTGGATCGCATCCATGCCGGCTTCCGGGTAGAACAAATCCACTACGCAGGTCCCGAACAGGTACACCCGTTGCGGTTTCTCGCTGGGGTATTGCCGAGGCTCGGGCAGTGGCGGGGCGACACGGGTCGCATTCGGCACAGCGTTGTAAAAAAGCTCGCTCATCAGGCGTGTCTCTCGGCCGGTTATCCGTCCGCTGAGGCTGCTGAATATAGAGAGAGAGGCTTTCAGCAGCCTTACAGACCGGATTGTGAATAGCTGACGCCGGAGTCGTGGTCCGGCGTCGGTTTTTTCTATGCGGCGGGTAGTACTCAGTGCACCAGCATGCCGGTGAACCAGTAGGCCTGAGCCAGGGTGATCAGGCCGACGATGGTTGCAAAGAACAGGCTGTGCTTGAGCGTGAAGCGGAAAAGATCCGATTCCTTGCCCACCAGTCCGGTCGCTGCGCAGGCCACGGCGATCGATTGTGGCGAGATCATCTTGCCGGTCACGCCACCGCTGGTGTTGGCCGCCACCAGCAAGGTGTCGTTGACACCGATCTGGTGCGCAGTGGTCGCTTGCAACGAGCCGAACAGTGCGTTGGACGAGGTGTCGGAACCGGTCAGGAACACGCCCAGCCAGCCAAGGAATGGCGAGAAGAACGGGAAGGCTGCGCCAGTACCGGCCAACACCAGGGCCATGGTCGACGACATGCCCGAGAAGTTGGTGACGAAGGCGAAAGCCAACACCATGCCGATGGACAGAATCGGCCAGCGCAGTTCGTAGAAGGTCTCTTTCAAAGTGGTCAGACCAGTTCTGAGGTTGATATTCAGAACCAGCATCGAAATCAGTGCCGAGAAGAAAATCGCCGTACCGGTCGCAGAAATCGGATCAAGCTTGAACACGGCCGGGATGGCGGTCGGATTGGCCACGATCGGTGCAACTTTGATCACCATCTGGTCCAGATGCGGAATGGCGAAGTTGAACACCCAGCTGTACATGGAGCCGCCGGCGGCAAACATGGCCTTGAACGGCTTCAGTGTCCAGATGGTGACCAGTACGGTGAGGATCAGGAACGGCGACCAGGCCTTGATAATTTCCCCCAGGCTGTAAGGCGAAGCCACGGTAGTGCGCTTCTGGCCGAAACCACCGGAGCTGGCGCTCACAACGGAGGCCGAGACGGCACCGACGATGTGTTGGCCGGCGGCGCGTTTGGGCTGCCAGACTTTCAGGAACAGTGTCAGGGAAACCAGGCTGGCCAGGGCCGAAGTGATGTCCGGCAGTTCCGGGCCGATGAAGTTCGAGGTGAAGTACTGGGTCACGGCAAAGCTCAAACCGGCGACCAATGCAGCCGGCCAGGTTTCGCGGACGCCACGCAGGCCATCCATCATGAACACCAGCCAGAACGGCACGAACAACGACAGCAGCGGCAGTTGACGGCCGGTCATGGCGCCGATCTTGAACGCGTCGATGCCTGTCACTTGCCCGGCAACGATGATCGGAATGCCCAGGGCGCCGAAGGCCACCGGTGCGGTGTTCGCGATCAGGCACAGACCTGCGGCGTACAGCGGGTTGAAGCCCAGGCCTACCAGCAACGCTGCGGTAATCGCTACCGGCGCGCCGAAACCGGCTGCACCTTCGAGGAAGGCGCCGAAGCAAAAGCCGATCAACAGCACTTGCAGACGTTGGTCGTCGGTAATCGACAGCACCGAGCTGCGGATCACTTCGAACTGGCCACTCTTGACCGTCAGTTTGTAGAGGAATACGGCGGCGACGATGATCCAGGCGATCGGCCACAGACCGTAAGCGAAGCCATATCCTGCGGCGGCAAATGCCATGTCAACCGGCATCTGGAAGGCAAAGATTGCCACCAGAATCGACAAGGCCAGGGTGATGCTGCCGGCCACGTGCCCTTTGAGGCGGAACACGGCCAGGGCCAGAAAGAAAAACACGATGGGGATGACGGCTGCGAGCGCGGATAAACCGAGGCTGCCGAGTGGGCTGTAGAGCTGTTGCCAAGTTTGCATATGGGGTGGCCCCTAATTGTTGTTGGTCAGGCACTGATCAGCGTTCTTGGATAATTGGTAAGACCAATTTACAATCGCTGTTGGCTAGGGTAAAAGCCTTGTATGCGGTGTGTCAATTTGCCGCCCTAAAACTTTTGTCGAATGCGTGTTCCATCAGGGTGTTCGGGCCTGCGGGTTAAATGCTTGCCAACAGGTGCCGACACGGCGCGAATGGGCCAGAATAGAGCCCCGGCGAGCCGTCGGGTCGTGGAGAAATCGAGTTATGGGGTTTGATCAGATTCGTCAGCGCCGTTTGTCTGACGATATTGTCGAGCAGCTGGAGGGCATGATCCTCGAGGGCACGCTGAAGGCCGGAGAGCGTCTGCCGGCCGAGCGGGCATTGGCCGAGCAGTTCGGCGTATCACGTCCATCGTTGCGCGAAGCCATTCAGAAACTGGTCGCCAAGGGTTTGCTGGTCAGTCGCCAGGGTGGTGGTAACTATGTGGTGGAGTCCCTGGGCACGACCTTCAGTGATCCACTGCTGCAATTGCTGGAAAGCAACCCCGAAGCTCAGCGCGATCTGTTGGAATTTCGCCATACGCTGGAAGCGTCCTGCGCTTACTACGCCGCGTTACGCGCCACGGATGTTGATCGCGAGCGACTGACCGCGGCGTTCAATGAGTTACAGGACTGTTATTCGCGGCACGATGAGGTCAGTCGGGCGGAAGAAGGCGCGGCGGATGCGAAATTCCATCTGGCGATTGCCGAGGCGAGCCACAACGCGGTGCTGCTGCACACCATTCGCGGCTTGTTCGACCTGCTCAAGCGCAACGTGGTCACCAACATTGGCGGCATGTACAAACAGCGCACTGAAACCCGCGACATGCTGATCACGCAGCACCGGGAATTGTATCTGGCGATTATCGAAGGCAGGGCGGAGTACGCGCGGGAAGTCTCCAGTCGCCACATTCTGTATGTGCAGGAAGTGCTGGAAGAAGTGCGTCAGGAAGTGCAGCGCGTGGCCCGGGCGGAGCGGCGCAAGGGGATGTAATGGTGTCAAACGCAAAAGATCGCAGCCTTCGGCAGCGCCTACAGAAGTTCACTTGACCCTGTAGGAGCTGCCGAAGGCTGCGATCTTTTCGCTAGCGCCAGAATTTCGGGGTGGAAAGATTACTCTTCCTTACCCTTGTTCCGCACCGCACGCTGCAACTCGCGACCGGCATCGCGTTCGCGCTCGGTATCACGCTTGTCGTACTCCTTCTTGCCCTTGCCCAGAGCGATCTCGCACTTGACCATGTGCTTGCTCCAGTACCAGGACAGGCACACGCAGGCGTAACCTTTTTGCTGTACGGCTGCGGACAACTTATCCAGCTCGCGGCGGTTGAGCAGCAATTTACGGGTGCGGGTCGGATCGGCAATGACGTGGGTACTGGCGGTCGTCAGCGGCGTGATGTGGCTGCCGAGCAGCCAGGCTTCGCCGTCCTTGAGCAGTACGTAACTGTCAACCAGTTGCAGCTTGCTTGCCCGCAAACTTTTTACTTCCCAGCCGGCCAGGACCAGACCAGCCTCGAACCGATGTTCGATGAAGTAATCGTGTCGCGCCTTTTTATTTTGCGCGATGGTCCCTGTGGGGTGTTTCTTCTGTTTAGCCATAGGGGCGGCATTATAGGGAGTTGCAAGCGAGTCGGCTACGGTGATGCTGCGTGCTTGAGCAGGTTGATTGAATCCCGGACAATGCGCGCTCTTTTTTTGAACGCTTGGTCGTAATATCGATGTCGACAGACAAGGTTTCTGTCCACGGCAGTTGGGCTAGCCGCTGGGTTTTCATACTCGCCGCGACCGGTTCTGCCGTGGGGCTGGGCAGCATCTGGAAATTTCCGTACATGGTCGGCGCATATGGTGGTGGCGCCTTCGTGCTGATGTTCCTGGCCTGTATCGCGCTGATCGGTATCCCGGTCATGTTGGCGGAAACCCTGATCGGCCGGCGGGCGCGGCAAAGTCCGGCCAACGCCTTGAAGGTGCTGGCGCTGGAAGCGGGGCATTCGGCGAAATGGTCCTGGGGTGCCTTTGCCGGGATGATCACGGCGTTGCTGATCCTTTCTTTCTACAGTGTGGTTGGCGGCTGGTCGCTCGATTACATCATCGACATGGGGCGTGGCGACTTTCAGGGGGCGACACCTGATCAGGTGGGTGCGCACTTTGGTGATGTCATTTCCGACCCGTGGCGCCTGACACTTTGGCACACGATTTTCATGCTGCTGTCGGCGGTTGTGATCGCCAGGGGCGTGGTTGCCGGGCTTGAGCGCAGCTTGCGCATCATGATGCCGTTGCTGTTCGTGATGGTGATTGTGTTGCTGGGGTACAGCATGACCACCGGGCATTTCATGGAGGGCGTGCATTTCATGTTCGACTTCCATCCGGAAAAAGTCCTTGACGGTCTGTTGCCGGCCATGGGGCACGCGTTCTTTTCCCTGAGCGTGGGCGTTGGTTCGATCATGATCTACGGCGCTTACATGCCGAAGAGGTCGTCTATTTCCGGGACAATCGTTGGCGTGGCGCTGCTCGACACTTTTGTTTCCCTGGTGGCCGGTCTGGCACTGTTCCCGATCGTGTTCGCCGCGGGTCTGAACCCGAGTGAGGGTCCTGGGCTGATGTTTGTCAGCCTGCCGTTTGCCTTCGGTAACGTAGCGTTCGGCCAGTTGATGGGCGTAGTGTTCTTCGTGTTGGTGGCGATTGCGGCCTGGAGTTCGGCGATCTCGTTGCTTGAGCCGATGGTGGCGTACCTGGTCGAGCGGACAAAAATCAGCCGCGTCTGGGTGACCTTCTGGCTGGCATTCACCTGCTGGTTTGTCGGTCTGGGTACGGTGTTTTCGTTCAATATCTGGAAGCAGGCCAAGTTTTTCGTGAACGAAGGCGGTTCGTTCCACCTCTACCAATGGGGAGCGGCGAGCGGCCTGGATTTCTTCGGCGTGATCGATTTCTTCACTTCGCGGATCATGTTGCCACTCGGTGGTTTGTGTTTCGTGGTGTTCGCGGGCTGGGTGATGAATCGGGAAGTGGTGCGCGACGAACTGTCGATCCGCAACCCTGCTTTGTTCGCCCTGTCTTTGTTCTTGATGCGCTATGTGGCGCCCATCGGCATTCTTGTAGTGTTTGCCGCCCAGCTGTGGAAATGACGCTGACATGACGACACACATTTCACGTTCGGCTTTGTTGCCGTACCCGGCGCAAGCCCTGTATGACCTGGTCAACGACGTGGCGCGATATCCTGAGTTCCTGCCGTGGTGTTCATCTGCCGAAGTGCTGGAAAGCTCGCCCGAGCATATGCGTGCCAGTGTCGGTGTGGCCAAGGGAGGGCTCAGTCAGCATTTCGTGACGCGTAATACCCTGGTTCCCGGAAAGTCGATCGAGATGAATCTCGAGGAAGGCCCGTTCACTCAGTTGCATGGCATTTGGGTATTCAAGGCTTTGACCGACAAGGCCTGCAAGATCAGCCTGGACCTGTCTTTCGATTACGCTGGGCCGATTGTTCGCGCGACCCTGGGACCGTTGTTCAATCAGGCGGCCAACACGTTGGTGGATGCATTCTGCCAGCGGGCCAAGCAAATACATGGTTGAGGCATTGATCGAGATCGAGGTGGTCTATGCCGCTGTTGATCGGCAGGTGCTTTTGTCGGTGAAGGTGCCGCCAGGAACAAGTATTCGTGCGGCGTTGCAGCAGTCCGGGATTGGCCAATCGTTTCCGGAGCTGGATTTGGCCACATGTCCCGTTGGGATCTTCGGCAAGGTGATCGTCGATCCAGGCAACCGTCCCATCCAGTCAGGGGAACGCATCGAGATTTACCGGCCTTTGCTCGCGGATCCGAAGGAGGTTCGTCGGTTGCGTGCAGCCAAAGCGGCCGAAACCAAGGCCCGGAATCAGTGAGTGTTACAGCCAGACAATAAAAAACCCGGACATGCCGGGTTTTTTATTGCGTCGCATATTATTGCGGCGAGGTGTCCAGTGGTTCTGGAGTTGGAACTGGAACAGTTTCTACACCGTCCACTTCCTTCTGAATCTGATCCAGCAACGAACCTGGCTTGACCGGTTTTTCCGGTTTCGGCTTCTCGATGTTTTCAGTTGGCGCGGTCACGGTAGTGCCACTGTCCTTGCCGAGGATGGCCTCGTCACGGCTCACGCCTGGCATGAAATCACCAGAGAGGCTGACAAGTTGATCATTTGGGTTGAAGATAACGCTAATGCGTTCCTGTTGGCGCTCACCGCCCCCTGGTTGCAGGCTGTACAGGTAATCCCAGCGATCGGCATGGAACGTGTCGGTCAACAGAGGGTTGCCCATGATAAACCTTACTTGCTTACGGGTCATTCCCGGGCGTAACTGGTCTATCATGTCCTGCGTGACGACATTGCCCTGCTGGATGTCGATTTTGTAAACCCCGGGGAATGAACAACCGGCGAGTGCGAGCAGTCCCACGAAGGTGAAACTGGTTAGCAAGAGCTTGGTGTTTTGCATCGGTGGGCGACTTCCACTATCTTGGCTGGGACAACGTAAACGCCGATCATACCCGCATTAAGAGAAGCTGCGAAGCAGCATCGCGAGAAAGCTGACCATGGTTGAAAATAGCGAACTACGCAAAGCCGGCCTCAAAGTGACCCTGCCACGGGTCAAGATTCTGCAAATGCTCGATTCCGCCGAGCAACGCCACATGAGTGCCGAGGATGTCTACAAGGCACTGATGGAGGCTGGCGAGGACGTCGGTCTGGCCACGGTTTACCGTGTACTGACTCAGTTCGAGGCAGCTGGCCTTGTGGTGCGGCACAACTTCGACGGAGGCCATGCGGTCTTCGAGCTGGACGACGGCAAGCATCACGACCATATGGTCAACGTCGAGACCAGTGAAGTGATCGAATTCTTCGACGAAGAAATCGAGCGCCTGCAGAAAGCAATCGTCGACAAGTATGGCTTCGAGATGGTTGATCACAATCTGGTGCTGTACGTACGCAAGAAAAAGTAAGCATGTCGCGCGAACACAAGGTTCGCGAAACGAACGAAGGCGACCCCAGGGTCGCCTTCGTGCTTTCTGCGTCGCCTCAAGCTTTTGCAGCAACCACCATTTTTTTGGCGTGAGCCAGGGATTCCTTGGTGAGATCGATGCCGCCCAGCATTCGGGCCACCTCTTCGACACGATCGTTCTTGCTCAGTTTTGAGACGGCAGTACGAGTGGCGTCTTCACCTCGTACTTTGTGCACAAACAAGTGCTGATGACCTTGCGCTGCTACTTGTGGAAGGTGGGTCACGGTCAGAACCTGTCCACGCTCTCCGAGCCGACGCAACAACTGGCCGACGATCTCGGCCGTCGGGCCGCCAATGCCCACGTCCACTTCGTCGAACACCAGGGTCGGCACGCGAGAGGTTTGTGCGGTGATTACCTGGATGGCCAGGCTGATCCGTGACAGCTCGCCGCCGGATGCGACTTTCGCCAGGGCCTTCAATGGCTGCCCTGGGTTGGCGCTGACCAGTAACTCGACCTGCTCGAGCCCGTTAGGCAGCAGTTCGTCTCCGCTGTTGGGGCGCAGTTCGATGGTGAAGCGACCCCCAGGCATCCCCAGGCGCTGGATTTCCTGTTCCACTGCGCTGGCCAGGCTGGTGGAGGCCTGGTGGCGCAAATCGCTCAGTTCGCGGGCCTTTTCCTGGTAGTGGCGGGCGTAGGACGACAGCTCGTCGCTCAGGCGCTCGATGGATTCGTCGTTGGCGTTCAGTGTTTCGATTTCATCCAGCAGTTTTTGCTGCATCTCGGCGACTTCGGTCGGCTGGATTCGGTGTTTGCGCGCCAGGGTGTAGATCGAGTCGAGGCGTTCTTCCAGGTATTGAAGGCGCGATGGATCGGCGTCGAAGTTGTCGAGGAAGCGATTGAGTTCGCCTACCGCCTCTTCTACCTGGATCTGCGCACTGGTCAGCAGGCTGCTGGCCTCACCCAGCGCGCCGATCGAGTTGTTCACGCTCGAAAGACGATTGAGGCTGGCGGTCAGGGCGTTCAGCACGTTGCCGGAATCACTTTCGCTGCATTGCTCGACCACTTGCCGGCAGATGCCCAGCAGGGTTTCCGCATTGGTCAGATTTTTGTGTTCTTGTTCCAGCTGCTCCAGTTCGTTATCGCCGAGGCCAAGGTTTTCCAGCTCTTCGAGCTGATAGCTGAGCAGTTGATGGCGAGCGCGCTGTTCGTCGCCCGAGTTGGAGAGTCGTTCCAGTTCCTGGCGGGTCTGGCGCCAGCGTTGGGCGGCCAGCTGTACCTGGCGGGCAAGGTCCGTCGCGCCGGCATACTCGTCAAGCAGGCGGCGGTGGGTGTCGGTCTTGAGCAGGGATTGGTGTTCGTGCTGGCTGTGGATATCGATCAGCAGTTCGCCCAGCGCCTTGAGGTCGCCCAAGGGGCAGGGGGTGCCGTTTATATAGCCGCGTGAGCGCCCTTCGGCGGTAATGACCCGGCGCAGGATGCACGGGCCATCGTTCTCGAGATCGCGTTCGGCCAGCCAGGCGCTGGCTTCCGGGATGTCGACCAGGTCGAAGGTCGCCAGGATGTCGGCTTTGTCTGCACCGGGTCGGACCACGCCGCTGTCGGCGCGATCGCCAAGGGTCAGGCCGAGCGCGTCGAGCATGATCGACTTGCCGGCGCCGGTTTCGCCTGTGATCACGCTCATCCCGCGATCGAGTTCAAGATCGAGATGTTCAACGATGGCGTAGTTGTGTACGGACAGGTGCACCAGCATAAAGGCCGCTCCCAGGCATTAGGTCTGGTTATTTATACAGTGTTTTGTTTCGGCCTGACAATGCCTCTCGTTAGCTCGATTCGCTTGATCCGACGAAATCCTTAGTGCGTCCTGGAATGACAATGCAGGTGTTTTTTGTAGGGTTAATGCGTCGGTGCCCCTTGAAGCTGCATTTTGCGGCCCCATATAGCTGGGCAGAAGCGCGAGTCAGGCTCGCAGACGAAATTGAAAGGAGAATTCTATGGCTGACGAACAGACAGTGGATACGCAAAACCCAGACGCCAACCAGGCGCCCGAGGCTTCGGGTGAAGACCTGGCGGCTCGTGTACAAGTGCTCGAAGAGCAACTGGCAGGCGCGCAGGATCAGGCTTTGCGTGTAGCCGCCGATCTGCAGAACGTCCGCCGTCGCGCCGAGCAGGATGTAGAAAAGGCTCACAAATTCGCGCTGGAAAAATTCGCCGGCGACCTGTTGCCGATCATCGACAGCCTGGAGCGCGGCCTGGAGTTGTCCAATCCGGATGACGAAAGCATCCGCCCAATGCGCGAAGGTATCGAACTGACCCTGAAAATGTTCCAGGACACCCTGAAGCGTTATCAGCTGGAAGCGATCGATCCACACGGCGAACCGTTCAATGCCGTCCTGCACCAGGCTATGGCCATGCAGGAAAGCGCCGACCTCGAGCCGAACAGCGTACTCAAGGTGTTCCAGAAGGGCTACCAGCTCAACGGACGCCTGCTGCGCCCGGCAATGGTCGTGGTCAGCAAGGCACCGGCGCCAGTTTCGCCTTCTATTGATGAGCAGGCTTGAAATTAGCCGCAAGGCCCCCATTTAGAAGTCAAGCGTTTAAGTGCTACCGCAGTTGGCCACAACCGCTGCGGCAACCAAATCCAAAGTTTCGGGAGAGTGAACATGGGCAAAATTATCGGTATCGACCTGGGGACTACCAACTCCTGCGTCTCCGTGCTGGAAAACGGTAAAGCCAAAGTTATTGAAAACGCCGAAGGCGCACGTACTACGCCGTCGATCATCGCTTACGCCAACGATGGCGAAATCCTGGTCGGTCAGTCGGCCAAGCGTCAGGCTGTGACCAATCCGCACAACACCCTGTACGCGGTGAAGCGTCTGATCGGTCGTCGCTTCGAAGAAGAAGTCGTACAGAAAGACATCCAGATGGTCCCTTACAAGATCGTCAAGGCTGACAACAACGACGCCTGGGTTGAAGTGAACGGCCAGAAAATGGCTCCGCCACAAATCTCGGCTGAAATCCTGAAGAAAATGAAGAAGACTGCCGAAGACTACCTCGGCGAGCCAGTGACCGAAGCGGTGATCACCGTTCCGGCCTACTTCAACGACAGCCAGCGTCAGGCCACCAAAGACGCCGGCCGCATCGCGGGCCTGGACGTAAAACGTATCATCAACGAACCAACCGCAGCCGCTCTGGCATACGGTATGGACAAGGCCAAGGGCGATCACACCGTGATCGTTTATGACCTGGGTGGTGGTACTTTCGACGTTTCCGTGATTGAAATCGCCGAAGTCGATGGCGAGCACCAGTTCGAAGTGTTGGCCACCAACGGCGACACCTTCCTGGGTGGTGAAGACTTTGACATTCGTCTGATCGACTACCTCGTCGACGAATTCAAGAAAGAAAGCGGCATGAACCTCAAGGGTGACCCGCTGGCGATGCAGCGCCTGAAAGAAGCCGCTGAAAAAGCCAAGATCGAGCTGTCTTCCGCTCAGTCGACCGACGTGAACCTGCCGTACATCACTGCAGACGCCACCGGTCCTAAGCACCTGAACGTGAAGATCTCCCGCGCCAAGCTGGAAGCGCTGGTAGAAGACCTGGTTCAACGCACCATCGAACCTTGCCGCATCGCGCTGAAAGATTCCGGTATCGACGTTGGCTCGATCAACGACGTGATCCTGGTTGGCGGTCAGACCCGTATGCCTCTGGTTCAGAAGCTGGTGACCGAGTTCTTCGGTAAAGAAGCTCGTAAAGACGTGAACCCGGACGAAGCCGTTGCCATGGGTGCTGCGATTCAGGGTGCCGTTCTGGCCGGTGACGTGAAAGACGTTCTGCTGCTGGACGTCAGCCCGCTGACCCTGGGTATCGAAACCATGGGTGGCGTGATGACTGCGCTGATCGAGAAAAACACCACGATTCCTACCAAGAAATCGCAAGTGTTCTCGACCGCCGACGACAACCAGGGCGCCGTGACCATTCACGTGCTGCAAGGTGAGCGTAAGCAAGCGGCGCAGAACAAGTCCCTGGGCAAGTTCGACCTGGCCGAGATTCCACCGGCACCACGTGGTGTACCGCAAATCGAAGTGACCTTCGACATCGACGCCAACGGCATTCTGCACGTAGGCGCCAAGGACAAGGCTACCGGCAAGACTCAGTCTATCGTGATCAAGGCCAACTCCGGTCTGTCCGATGAAGAAATCGAGCGCATGGTGCGTGATGCCGAGGCGAACGCCGAGGAAGACCGCAAGTTCGAAGAGTTGGCCTCTGCCCGTAACCAGGGTGATGCACTGGTTCACTCGACGCGCAAAATGGTCGCTGATGCTGGCGACAAGGTGAGCGCTGAAGAGAAGACTGCAATCGAAGCCGCAGTAGTTGCCCTGGAAGCCGCTGTAAAAGGCGACGACAAGGCCGCTATCGAAGCCAAGGTTGAAGAGCTGTCCAAGGTCTCCGCGCCAGTGGCTCAGAAAATGTACGCCGAGCAGGCGCAGCCAGCTGAAGGTGCTGCACCGCAAGGCGAATCGGCTGAGAAGGCTGACGACGTCGTCGACGCCGAGTTCGAAGAAGTCAAAGACCACAAGTAAGTTGTTGGTCGGCCGGTTGACTGCCTTCAGGCGGTGACTGGTAGGATGTCGCCGCGCGGGAGCTTGCTCCCGCGTTGGCGTGTCTGGAGTTAGCGAATTTTTACAGCATGCGACAACGTTCGGATGTTGGTGGCATGGCCGGAAATGCTCCTGCTTTCCGGGCCGAAAGTGCCGCATCGAATCAAAGACCAGGATCGTTGAATTGACGTGAGTTGGGTCCGGGCCTGCATTGGGGCTCAACGAGTTCGGCGAGGCTCAGGAGAGGTTTGTCGAACGTCCTCAAGAGTGCAAAAGACTTATGGCAAAGCGTGACTATTACGAAGTATTGGGTGTTGAACGAGGCTCAAGCGAGGCGGACCTGAAAAAGGCTTACCGTCGCCTGGCGATGAAGCACCACCCGGACCGTAATCCCGATGACAAAGCGTCGGAAGAGATGTTCAAGGAGGCCAACGAGGCCTACGAAGTGCTGTCCGATTCCAGCAAGCGTGCGGCGTACGACCAGTACGGCCATGCCGGTGTCGACCCGAGCATGGGTGGCGGCGGTGCCGGTTTCGGTGGCCAGAACTTCTCCGACATCTTTGGTGACGTCTTCAGTGACTTCTTCGGTGGCGGTCGCGGTGGTTCCCGTGGCGGCGCTCAGCGCGGCAGTGATTTGCGTTATACCCTGGAGCTGGACCTGGAAGAAGCGGTGCGCGGCACGACCGTGAATATCCGTGTTCCGACATTGGTCAACTGCAAGCCATGCGATGGCTCCGGTGCCAAGAAAGGCTCCTCGCCGGTGACCTGTCCGACCTGTGGCGGTATCGGCCAGGTACGCATGCAGCAAGGTTTCTTCTCGGTACAGCAGACCTGCCCGCGCTGCCATGGCCAGGGCAAGATCATTTCCGACCCGTGCGATTCCTGTCACGGCGAAGGTCGTGTCGAGGAATACAAGACCCTGTCGGTGAAAGTGCCGGCCGGTGTCGATACCGGCGACCGCATTCGCTTGTCCGGCGAAGGCGAGGCGGGTGCCCAGGGTGGGCCGACCGGTGATCTGTACGTGGTGATCAATGTGCGCGAGCACTCGATCTTCCAGCGCGACGGCAAGCACCTGTTCTGTGAGGTGCCGATCAGCTTCGTCGATGCGGCGCTGGGTGGCGAGTTGGAGATTCCGACCCTTGATGGTCGGGTCAAGCTGAAGATTCCTGAAGGTACTCAGACCGGCAAGCAGTTCCGTGTTCGTGGCAAGGGTGTTGCGCCTGTGCGTGGCGGTGGTGCCGGTGACTTGATGTGCCGTGTAGCGGTCGAGACACCGGTCAACTTGAGTCGTCGTCAGCGCGAAATGCTGGAAGAGTTCCGCAGCTCGCTGGCGGACGACAACAGCCATTCCCCGAAAACCACGGGCTGGTTCGAAGGCGTGAAGCGCTTCTTCGGCGATTTGTAAGGAGACAGGCATGCGACGTATAGCTGTGATGGGCGCCGCCGGGCGCATGGGTAAAACCCTGATCGAAGCGGTGCATCAAGCGCCGGGCGCTGGCCTGACCGCGGCCGTGGATCGTCCTGACAGCACGCTGGTCGGCGCCGATGCCGGTGAGCTGGCTGCGCTGGGCCGAATCGGTGTGCCGTTGTCCGGTGATCTGGATCGTGTCGTTGACGAATTCGACGTGCTGATCGACTTCACGCATCCGACTGTGACCCTGAAGAATCTCGTTTTCTGCCGCAAACACGGCAAGGCGATGATCATTGGCACCACCGGTTTCAGTGTTGAAGAGAAGCAGTTGCTGGCGGAGGCGGGCAAGGATATCCCGATCGTCTTCGCGGCCAACTTCAGCGTCGGTGTGAACCTGTGTCTGAAGTTGCTCGACACTGCAGCTCGTGTACTCGGTGATGATGTCGATATCGAGATCACTGAAGCCCACCATCGGCATAAAGTCGATGCGCCGTCAGGAACGGCGGTGCGCATGGGTGAAGTGATCGCCGATGCGTTGGGTCGTGACCTGAAGAAGGTGGCGGTTTACGGTCGTGAGGGGCAGACCGGTGCCCGTGAGCGCGAAACGATCGGTTTCGCTACTGTGCGTGCCGGTGACATCGTCGGTGACCACACCGTGCTGTTCGCTGCCGATGGCGAGCGTGTGGAGATCACTCACAAGGCGTCCAGTCGGATGACTTTCGCCAAGGGTGCGGTACGTGCCGCGTTGTGGCTGGATGGGCGCGAGCCTGGCCTTTACGACATGCAAGACGTGCTCGACCTGCGCTAAGATGTGCCCGAAATCGGGCTCGAACCTGAGGTTTGGGCCCGGTTTTACTCTGCCAAGCGACGACCTGTCGCATTCTCCGGCCTTTCGGGCTCATTGGCGGTAGACCAAAAATGCCTTTTGCTGTAAGCTACAGCTTTAGTGTGTCCACTAAAAGCGCGCAGAATAATTCAGTGAAGAAGCGGGGTGACGTGTCCATACGTCACTCCGCTTTTTTACAACCTGCGATCGCCCTTTCAGGCTTTATTTACGGGAGGTCTTCTTGACTAAGCCAGCCATACTCGCCCTTGCTGATGGCAGCATTTTTCGCGGCGAAGCCATTGGAGCCGACGGTCAAACCGTTGGTGAGGTGGTGTTCAACACCGCAATGACCGGCTATCAGGAAATCCTTACCGATCCTTCCTACGCCCAACAGATCGTTACCCTGACTTACCCGCACATCGGCAACACCGGCACCACGCCGGAAGATGCCGAGTCGAACCGCGTCTGGTCCGCCGGCCTGGTAATCCGTGACCTGCCACTGGTAGCGAGCAACTGGCGTAATACGATGTCCCTGTCCGACTACCTGAAAGCCAACAACGTTGTGGCAATCGCCGGTATCGACACCCGCCGCCTGACGCGCATCCTGCGTGAAAAAGGCGCGCAGAACGGCTGCATCATGGCCGGTGACAACATTTCCGAAGAAGCCGCCATCGCCGCTGCCCAAGGCTTCCCTGGCCTCAAAGGCATGGATCTGGCGAAAGTCGTCAGCACCAAGGACACCTACGAGTGGCGCTCGACTGTCTGGGATCTGAAAACCGACAGCCACGCGACCATCGAAGCTTCCGAGCTGCCATACCACGTGGTGGCCTACGACTACGGCGTCAAAGTGAACATCCTGCGCATGCTGGTCGAGCGCGGTTGCCGCGTGACCGTGGTGCCTGCTCAAACTCCTGCGGCTGATGTGCTGGCGCTGAAGCCGGATGGCGTGTTCCTGTCCAACGGCCCTGGTGATCCGGAGCCTTGCGACTATGCGATCCAGGCGATCAAGGATGTGCTGGAAACCGAGATCCCGGTGTTCGGTATCTGCCTCGGTCACCAGCTGCTGGCCCTGGCCTCCGGCGCAAAGACCCTGAAAATGGGTCACGGTCACCACGGTGCCAACCACCCGGTCCAGGATCTGGACACCGGTGTCGTGATGATCACCAGCCAGAACCACGGTTTCGCGGTTGACGAAGCGACCCTGCCAGCCAACGTCCGTGCGATCCACAAGTCGCTGTTCGACGGCACCCTGCAAGGGATCGAGCGTACCGACAAGAGCGCCTTCAGCTTCCAGGGTCACCCTGAAGCTAGCCCTGGCCCGAACGACGTAGCGCCACTGTTCGATCGCTTCATCAACGAGATGGCCAAGCGACGCTGATCGCTCGCCCTGATGTAGCAAAGCTTGAGGGCGGTCCCGATACCGGTGGCCCCCTCAAGTCTTCAGAGATTGAACAAGACGGCTTGCCGACTGACCTGCGGATTTGAGTGACAAACCCATGCCAAAACGTACAGACATTAAAAGCATCCTGATTCTCGGCGCTGGCCCGATCGTTATCGGCCAGGCCTGCGAATTCGACTACTCCGGCGCCCAGGCCTGTAAAGCCCTGCGCGAAGAGGGTTACCGCGTCATCCTGGTGAACTCCAACCCGGCCACCATCATGACCGACCCGGCCATGGCTGACGCCACCTACATCGAGCCGATCAAATGGCAGACCGTTGCCAAGATCATCGAGAAAGAACGTCCTGATGCGCTGCTGCCGACCATGGGTGGTCAGACCGCCCTGAACTGTGCCCTGGACCTGGAGCGCGAAGGCGTTCTCGAGAAGTTCGGCGTGGAAATGATCGGCGCCAACGCCGACACCATCGACAAGGCTGAAGACCGTTCGCGTTTCGACAAGGCCATGAAGTCCATCGGCCTGGCGTGCCCGCGTTCCGGTATCGCCCACAGCATGGAAGAGGCCAACGCGGTCCTCGAGAAGCTGGGTTTCCCGTGCATCATTCGTCCGTCCTTCACCATGGGCGGCACCGGTGGCGGTATCGCTTACAACCGTGAAGAGTTCGAAGAAATCTGCGCCCGTGGCCTGGACCTGTCGCCAACCAAGGAGCTGTTGATCGACGAATCGCTGATCGGCTGGAAAGAATACGAGATGGAGGTTGTCCGCGATAAGAAGGACAACTGCATCATCGTCTGCTCCATCGAAAACTTCGACCCGATGGGCGTGCACACCGGTGACTCGATCACTGTCGCGCCGGCGCAGACCCTGACCGACAAGGAATACCAGATCCTGCGTAACGCCTCCCTGGCGGTACTGCGCGAGATCGGCGTGGAAACCGGTGGTTCCAACGTCCAGTTCGGCATTTGCCCGAACACTGGCCGCATGGTTGTCATCGAGATGAACCCGCGTGTATCCCGCTCCTCGGCACTGGCTTCGAAAGCCACCGGTTTCCCGATCGCCAAGGTCGCAGCCAAGCTGGCTGTGGGTTACACCCTGGACGAGCTGTCGAACGATATCACCGGCGGCAAGACCCCGGCGTCCTTCGAGCCATCCATCGACTACGTTGTGACCAAGCTGCCACGTTTCGCCTTCGAGAAATTCGCCAAGGCTGACGCACGCCTGACCACGCAAATGAAGTCGGTCGGTGAAGTCATGGCCATCGGCCGTACCTTCCAGGAATCCCTGCAGAAAGCCCTGCGCGGCCTGGAAGTGGGCGTTTGTGGTCTGGACGAGAAGGTTGACCTGAGCAACCCGGAAAGCATGAGCATCCTCAAGCGCGAACTGACCGTGCCGGGTGCTGAACGTATCTGGTACGTGGCGGATGCAATGCGCGCCGGCATGAGCGTTGAAGACATCTTCGGCATGACCATGATTGATCCTTGGTTCCTGGTGCAGATGGAAGATCTGATCAAGGACGAGGAGAAGGTCAAGACCCTCGGTCTGACCAGCATCGACCGCGACCTGATGTTCCGACTCAAGCGCAAAGGTTTCTCCGATCAGCGTCTGGCCAAGCTGCTGGGCGTGACCGAGAAGAGCCTGCGTGCTCATCGCCACAAGGTGGAAGTGTTCCCGGTCTACAAGCGCGTCGACACCTGCGCCGCCGAGTTCGCGACGGACACTGCTTACCTGTACTCGACGTACGAAGAAGAGTGTGAAGCCGCGCCGTCGGGTCGCGACAAGATCATGATCCTGGGCGGCGGTCCGAACCGTATCGGTCAGGGCATCGAGTTCGACTACTGCTGCGTACACGCGGCACTGGCCCTGCGCGATGATGGTTACGAGACCATCATGGTCAACTGCAACCCGGAAACCGTTTCCACCGACTACGACACCTCCGATCGCCTGTACTTCGAACCGGTAACCCTGGAAGACGTGCTGGAAATCGTCCGCGTCGAGAAGCCAAAAGGCGTGATCGTCCAGTACGGCGGCCAGACCCCGCTGAAACTGGCTCGCGCCCTGGAAGCCGCTGGCGTGCCGATCATCGGCACCAGCCCTGACGCCATCGACCGTGCCGAAGACCGCGAGCGCTTCCAGCAAATGGTCCAGCGCCTGAACCTGCGTCAGCCGCCAAACGCCACCGTGCGCAGCGAAGACGAAGCGATTCGTGCTGCTGCCAAGATCGGCTACCCGCTGGTGGTGCGTCCGTCCTACGTGCTGGGCGGTCGTGCGATGGAAATCGTTTACGAAGAAGAAGAGCTCAAGCGCTACCTGCGTGAAGCGGTCCAGGTGTCCAACGACAGCCCGGTGCTGCTGGATCACTTCCTCAACTGCGCCATCGAAATGGACGTGGATGCGGTCTGCGACGGCAAAGACGTGGTGATCGGCGCGATCATGCAGCACATCGAACAGGCGGGTGTTCACTCCGGTGACTCCGCGTGCTCGCTGCCGCCGTACTCGCTGCCGGCGCACATCCAGGACGAGATGCGAGAACAGGTCAAGAAAATGGCCCTGGAGCTCGGCGTGGTCGGTCTGATGAACGTACAGTTGGCGCTGCAAGGCGAAGACATCTACGTCATCGAAGTCAACCCGCGTGCTTCCCGTACCGTACCGTTCGTGTCCAAGTGCATCGGTGTTTCCCTGGCAATGATCGCTGCGCGCGTGATGGCCGGTAAAACCCTGAAAGAACTGGGTTTCACCAAGGAAATCATCCCGAACTTCTACAGTGTGAAAGAGGCGGTGTTCCCGTTCGCCAAATTCCCTGGCGTTGACCCGATCCTTGGCCCTGAGATGAAGTCCACCGGCGAAGTGATGGGCGTGGGTGACACCTTCGGCGAAGCGTTCGCCAAGGCGCAAATGGGCGCCAGCGAAGTGCTGCCGACCGGTGGTACTGCATTCATCAGCGTCCGCGACGACGACAAGCCGCTGGTTGCGGGCGTGGCCCGTGATCTGATCAACTTGGGCTTTGAAGTGGTTGCCACTGCCGGTACTGCCAAGCTGATCGAAGCCGCAGGCCTGAAAGTGCGCCGCGTGAACAAGGTGACCGAGGGCCGTCCGCACGTAGTCGACATGATCAAGAATGACGAAGTCACTCTGATCATCAACACCACCGAAGGTCGCCAGTCGATCGCCGACTCCTATTCCATTCGTCGCAATGCCCTGCAGCACAAGATCTACTGCACCACGACCATTGCTGCTGGCGAAGCGATCTGCGAAGCACTGAAGTTCGGTCCCGAGAAGACCGTGCGCCGCTTGCAGGATCTACACGCAGGATTGAAGGCATGAGCATAACGAAGTACCCGATGACCGTTCAGGGCGCTCGCGCCCTGGAAGAGGAACACGCTCACCTGACCAAAGTCGTTCGTCCGAAGCTCAGCCAGGACATCGGTACGGCCCGCGAGTTGGGTGACTTGAAGGAAAACGCTGAATACCACGCCGCTCGCGAGCAGCAGGGTATGGTCGAGGCACGGATCCGTGACATCGAAGGCCGCATGCAGAACGCTGTGGTTATCGACGTCACGACCATTCCTCATACCGGCAAAGTGATTTTTGGCACGACCGTCGAAATCGCCAACGTCGAAACCGATGAAAGCGTGACTTACCAGATTGTTGGTGAGGATGAGGCAGACATCAAGCTCGGCAAGATTTCAGTCGGCTCGCCTATTGCTCGCGCCTTGATTGCCAAGGAAGAGGGTGATGTGGTCGTCGTCAAAACGCCTGGTGGCGTTATCGAGTACGAGATTGTCGAAGTTCGCCACATCTAAAGGCAGGCGTCCGCTTCGAGCGGGCGCCATGCTTTGGCAGCTGACCCAGATGTTGTGGGTCGGCGGTCTGTGGTTGTTGCACATCGGTCTGCTGCCGGTGCTGGGGCGAATCGGCCTGGCGCCGCTGCTGATCGACGAAATCGCAGGCATGTTGAATGCGCTGGTGGTGGGGTTTGCCGCCGCGTGCGTGGTTTTTCAGGCTTTGGTGCTGGTTCAGGCCGAGGGCCTTGCCAGCCTATGGCGGGATATTCGCGGGCAACTGTTGTTGGTGGCGCTGTATGCGTGTGCGATGTATTTCGCGGCGCGTATCGGTTGGCCGGATGCAGTGCGTTGGCAGGTGTTCGGCTATCTTGTCCTGGGTCTTTCCGGGCTGGTGCTGGTGTTGCAGCCCGTGCCGGGATGGAGTGGCAGGGTGCGCGAAGCACACCCCTGACCCTTGCCATCACTTGAAGCGATGGACGTTCGACAGCTGCTTGTTGACGCTGAAGTTCTTGCGGTAAATCAGTGCCATCTTGCCGATGACCTGAACCAGATCCGCTTTGCCGACCTTGCACAGTTCTGCAATGGACGCCAGGCGCGATTCGCGATCCAGGATGTTGAGCTTGATCTTGATCAGCTCGTGATCCGCCAAAGCGCGTTCAAGTTCGGCTAGCACACCTTCAGTCAGACCGTTGTCAGCCACAATCAAAACTGGTTTCAGATGGTGGCCAATGGATTTGTACTGTTTCTTCTGCTCTTGAGTGAGCGGCATAATCTGACCCTTTCGTCTGGATTCTGTAAAATGGCGGCCATTTTACCCGAGGGTTCGTGGATCCGCCCAATTAATCACGACCCTTATCATCGAGGTGCCCAATGGCGCGTTCCAAGACAAGCCTTGGTTGGCTGAAAAGACATGTCAATGATCCCTATGTGAAGCAGGCGCAGAAGGATGGCTACCGCTCGCGTGCGAGTTACAAGCTTCTGGAGGTCCAGGAGAAATACAAGCTGATCCGTCCGGGTATGACCGTTGTCGACCTGGGGGCGGCGCCCGGTGGCTGGTCGCAGGTCACCAGCCGGCTGATCGGTGGTCAGGGGCGCCTGATCGCCTCGGACATCCTGGAAATGGACAGCATTCCGGACGTGACTTTCATCCAGGGTGATTTCACTCAGGACGAAGTGCTCGCTCGGATCCTGGACGCCGTGGGTAATTCGCAGGTGGACCTTGTGATTTCCGATATGGCCCCCAATATGAGTGGTACGCCTGCCGTAGATATGCCCAAAGCCATGTTTCTTTGCGAGCTGGCTCTTGATCTGGCGGCTCGGATACTCAAGCCGGGTGGTAATTTCGTGATCAAGGTTTTTCAGGGTGAAGGGTTTGATGCTTACGTGAAGGACGCTCGTCAGAAATTCGACAAGGTCCAGATGATCAAGCCGGACTCTTCCCGTGGCAGCTCCCGCGAGCAATACATGCTGGCTTGGGGCTACCGCGGTCGGAGTGAATAAAGCGGGTTTTTTTGCGGGGCAATAGGAATTTCGTATTTCGCCCTGTGGGAAATTGCGAATATTGTGTAGGAAGTGTTTCACAAAGGGTTACAGACGGCGCCTGCCAGAGTTGTAGGTAATGTAGTAAGTTAGGCCGGTGAATATCATGCGAAGCGCGCGCCAACAGCGGCGCTTGCTTCAGAGGGTAGTTAATTGAACGATATGGCAAAGAATCTGATCCTGTGGTTGATCATCGCGGCTGTCCTGGTGACAGTGATGAACAACTTCTCCAGCCCTAACGAGCCGCAGACCCTCAACTATTCCGACTTCATCCAGCAGGTCAAGGATGGCAAGGTCGAGCGCGTGGCGGTTGATGGCTACGTGATTACCGGCAAGCGCAACGATGGCGACAGCTTCAAGACCATTCGTCCGGCGATCCAGGACAACGGCCTGATTGGCGACCTGGTGGATAACCACGTCGTGGTCGAAGGCAAGCAGCCTGAACAGCAAAGCATCTGGACTCAGCTCCTGGTCGCGAGCTTCCCGATCCTGGTGATCATCGCCGTGTTCATGTTCTTCATGCGGCAGATGCAGGGCGGTGCCGGTGGCAAGGGTGGGCCGATGAGCTTCGGCAAGAGCAAGGCGCGCCTGCTCTCCGAAGATCAGGTGAAAACCACCCTGGCAGACGTTGCCGGTTGCGACGAAGCCAAGGAAGAAGTCGGTGAGCTGGTCGAGTTCCTGCGTGATCCGGGCAAGTTCCAGCGCCTGGGTGGCCGCATTCCTCGCGGTGTGCTGATGGTCGGTCCTCCGGGTACCGGTAAGACCTTGCTGGCCAAGGCCATTGCCGGCGAAGCCAAAGTACCGTTCTTCACCATCTCCGGTTCCGACTTCGTCGAAATGTTCGTCGGCGTCGGTGCCAGCCGTGTTCGCGATATGTTCGAACAGGCCAAGAAACACGCGCCATGCATCATCTTCATCGATGAAATCGACGCCGTCGGTCGCCACCGTGGCGCCGGCATGGGCGGCGGTCACGATGAGCGCGAGCAGACACTCAACCAGCTGCTGGTGGAGATGGACGGCTTCGAAATGAATGACGGCATCATCGTGATTGCTGCGACCAACCGTCCTGACGTACTGGATCCTGCGCTGCTGCGTCCGGGCCGTTTCGACCGTCAGGTAGTGGTCGGTCTGCCGGATATCCGCGGTCGTGAACAGATCCTCAAGGTCCACATGCGCAAAGTGCCGATGGGTGACGACGTCGCTCCTGCCGTGATCGCTCGTGGTACGCCTGGTTTCTCCGGTGCCGACCTGGCCAACCTGGTGAACGAGGCTTCGTTGTTCGCTGCCCGTGCCGGCAAGCGCATCGTCGAAATGAAAGAATTCGAATTGGCCAAAGACAAGATCATGATGGGGGCCGAGCGCAAATCCATGGTCATGTCCGAGAAAGAAAAACAGAACACCGCTTATCACGAGGCCGGTCACGCGATTGTTGGTCGCGTCGTGCCTGAGCATGATCCGGTGTACAAGGTATCGATCATCCCGCGCGGTCGTGCATTGGGTGTGACCATGTTCCTGCCGGAAGAAGATCGCTACAGTCTGTCCAAGCGTGCCTTGATCAGCCAGATCTGCTCGCTGTACGGTGGCCGTATCGCTGAAGAAATGACCCTGGGCTTCGATGGTGTTACCACCGGTGCCTCCAATGACATCATGCGTGCCAGTCAGATTGCGCGGAACATGGTGACCAAGTGGGGTCTTTCGGAAAAGCTCGGTCCATTGATGTATGCCGAAGAAGAGGGTGAAGTGTTCCTCGGGCGCGGCGGCGGTGGTCAGAATGCAAGCTTCTCGGGTGAGACGGCGAAGCTGATCGACTCTGAAGTGCGCAGTATCATTGATCAGTGCTACGGCACGGCGAAACAGATCCTTACGGATAATCGAGACAAGCTCGACGCCATGGCTGATGCCCTGATGAAGTACGAAACCATTGATGCCGAGCAGATTGACGACATCATGGCCGGACGTACTCCTCGCGAACCTCGCGACTGGTCGGGTGGTACCGGTACTTCCGGAACGCCACCGGCGGTGCAGGATGAGCGTCCGCAAACTCCTATCGGCGGTCCGGCTGCTGACGTTTAAGGTTTGAAATGACTTTTGTTCAGTCCTCGACCCGGTTGCCTTGCGGCAACCGGGTTCTTGATTTGGCCCAGACGCACGTCATGGGCATTCTCAATGTCACTCCCGATTCTTTTTCCGATGGCGGTCAGTACAGTCAGCTCGATGCCGCATTGCGCCACGCCGAAGCCATGGTGGCGGCAGGTGCGACACTGATCGATGTCGGCGGTGAGTCGACGCGACCTGGTGCCAGGGCGGTTTCGCCGCTGGAGGAGCTTGAGCGCGTCGCTCCGATTGTCGAGCGAATACATCGCGAGCTGGATGTAATTATCTCGGTCGATACCTCGACACCGGCGGTCATGCGCGAAACCGCACGGCTGGGGGCTGGTTTGATCAACGATGTGCGCTCACTGCGCCGCGATGGTGCGCTGGATGCAGCGGCAGCCACGGGGTTGCCGGTCTGTCTGATGCATATGCTTGGTGAGCCGGGCGACATGCAAGACAACCCGCAATACCAGAACGTTACGAAAGAGGTAGGCGAGTTTCTTGCCGGGCGCATGGCTGAATGCGCCTCAGTGGGAATTCCCGCTGAGCGGATCATTCTTGATCCGGGTTTTGGTTTCGCCAAAACCTTGCAGCACAATCTAAGCTTGTTCAAACATATGGAGGCCTTGCATGCCTTGGGGCGGCCCCTGTTGGTCGGGGTTTCGCGCAAGAGCATGATAGGCCAGGCGTTGAGTCGCCCAGTGGATGAGCGCCTGTATGGTGGGCTCGCCCTAGCGGCGCTGGCTTCGCACAAGGGTGCACGTATATTGCGCGTCCATGATGTAGCCGAAACAATCGACGTGGTGAGGATGATCGCCGCAGTTGAATCAGCCGAATAAGAATGATGGAGCGCTTATGACTAGGAAATACTTTGGTACTGACGGCATTCGTGGTCGAGTTGGCGAATACCCGATTACTCCTGACTTCATGCTCAAGCTCGGCTGGGCTGCGGGCATGGCGTTCCGCAAAATGGGTGCCTGCAAGGTGCTCGTCGGCAAGGACACCCGGATTTCCGGGTATATGTTCGAGTCGGCGCTTGAGGCCGGCCTGACATCGGCGGGAGCTGACGTGATGCTGCTCGGCCCAATGCCGACGCCGGCCATTGCCTATTTGTCGCGCACATTCCAGGCTGAGGCCGGAATCGTGATCAGCGCCTCGCACAACCCGCATGACGATAACGGCATCAAGTTTTTCTCTGGCAAAGGCACCAAGCTGCCGGATGAGCTGGAGTTGATGATCGAAGAACTGCTGGACACGCCGATGACCGTGGTCGAGTCGAGCAAAATCGGCAAGGTCTCGCGAATCAATGACGCCTCCGGCCGCTATATCGAGTTCTGCAAGAGCAGCGTGCCGACCGGTACCAGTTTCTCTGGGTTGAAGATCGTTCTCGACTGCGCCCATGGTGCGACTTACAAAGTCGCACCTAGCGTGTTCCGTGAGCTGGGCGCGGAAGTCGTGGTGTTGTCTGCGCAACCCAATGGATTGAACATCAACGACAACTGTGGTTCGACCCATATGGGGCAATTGCAGGCCGCCGTCCTGGCCGAGCATGCTGATTTGGGTATTGCATTCGATGGCGATGGCGATCGTGTCCTGATGGTCGATCACACCGGTACAATCGTTGATGGTGACGAATTGCTGTTCATCATTGCTCGCGATCTGCATGAGCGGGGCAAGTTGCAGGGTGGTGTGGTCGGTACGTTGATGAGTAATCTGGGTCTTGAGCTGGCGTTGGCGGACCTGGCTATTCCATTCGTGCGGGCCAACGTTGGCGACCGTTATGTGATCGCTGATCTGCTGGAGCGCAATTGGCTGGTAGGTGGTGAAAATTCCGGTCATATCGTTTGCTTCAATCACACGACTACCGGCGATGCGATCATCGCTGCGCTGCAGGTGCTGATGGCGCTGAAGATGCGTTCCGAAGGGTTGGCTCAGTCCCGCCAGGCGTTGCGCAAGTGCCCTCAGGTGCTGATTAATGTACGTTTCGGTGGTGGCGCAAGTCCGCTCGATCATCCGTCAGTCAAGGAAGCCAGTGAGCGTGTGACCAAGGCCATGGCGGGGCGCGGGCGTGTGCTGTTGCGCAAGTCCGGCACAGAGCCGCTGGTGCGTGTCATGGTCGAAGGCGAAGATGAAAAGCAAGTTCGTGCGTACGCCGAAGAGCTGGCGAAACTGGTAACTGAAGTTTCTGCCTGAATTCGGCTTGCCAGCCATGATTGTGTTGGGTAACATCTGCGCCCACTTTGACCGACGAGGTACAGCATGCGTCGCCCTATGGTAGCTGGTAACTGGAAGATGCACGGTACCCGCGCCAGCGTCGCTGAGCTGATCAACGGCCTTAAAGAAATGGCCTTGCCGAGCGGTGTTGATGTCGCGGTATTCCCGCCTTGCCTGCATATCAATCAAGTGATTGATGGCTTGAAAGGAAAGTCGATTTCGGTCGGTGCGCAGAATTCTGCAGTGGAATCCGGGCAAGGTGCGTTGACTGGTGAGGTTTCGCCGAGTCAGTTGGTGGATGCAGGTTGTTCCCTGGTGCTTGTCGGGCACTCCGAGCGCCGCCAGATTATGGGCGAGCAGGACGGAATGCTGATTCGCAAGTTCGCAGCGGCACAGGCATGTGGCATCATTCCGGTGTTGTGTGTAGGGGAAACCCTTGAGCAGCGCGAAGCCGGACAAACCCTTGAGGTTGTCGGGCGTCAGCTGGACAGCGTCATTGAAGAGTTGGGTGTCGGTGCTTTTGCAAATGCAGTCATTGCTTACGAGCCGGTCTGGGCCATTGGCACCGGGCTGACTGCTTCGCCGCAACAGGCTCAGGATGTGCATGCAGCCATCCGTGCTCAGTTGGCGGCAGAAAATTCTGAAGTCGCGCAAGGTGTGCGGCTTCTATACGGCGGCAGCGTGAAGGCGGCCAATGCGGTCGAACTGTTCGGCATGCCGGATATCGATGGGGGCCTCATTGGTGGGGCTTCCCTGAATGCAGATGAGTTCGGTGCGATTTGTCGCGCCGCGGGAAACTGAAAAAATGCTGGAAACAGTCGTAGTCGTTTTTCATCTGCTGGGTGCATTGGGCGTAGTGGCTCTGGTATTGCTGCAGCAGGGTAAAGGTGCGGATGCTGGCGCGTCTTTCGGAGCAGGTGCTTCAAATACTGTGTTCGGAAGCCAAGGTTCCTCTACCTTTCTTAGTAAGTTTACTGCTATACTTGCCGCAGGTTTTTTCATAACCAGCTTGGGGTTAGGTTACTTTGCTAAAGAGAAGGCTCACCAGCTGACTCAAGTAGGTCTCCCAAATCCAGCGGTACTGGAAGTTCCAAAGCAACAACCGGCTTCTGATGACGTCCCGGTGCTTCAAGAGCAAAAGTCGGCTACTCCAGCGACTGACGTGCCTCCAGCTCAAGAGCAGAAGTAAGAAGGGTTTCAAACGTAGTATTGCCGAGGTGGTGGAATTGGTAGACACGCAACCTTGAGGTGGTTGTGCCCATAGGGTGTAGGGGTTCGAGTCCCCTTCTCGGTACCAATTAGTCAGGAGAGCCCGCTGTTGCGGGCTTTCTTGCAGGTGGAAGGTTACATTGACCCTGTCAGGGATCGGTCGTATACTTCCGCCCCAGCTTTGTCGCGGGGTGGAGCAGTCTGGTAGCTCGTCGGGCTCATAACCCGAAGGTCGTCGGTTCAAATCCGGCCCCCGCAACCAGTTTAAGGAGCCCCTTTTAAGGGGCTTTTTGTTAGCTGGACACTTTCAACGCCGCTGTTCGACGGCGTTTCAAGGATGGGCGTTTCGCCCATTTTTTTATTTTGCATAGCATGCACATACATGCACTAGGGGGTTCAGGTGTCGAGCAAGCTAGAAGAGTTGCAGGCCTTGCTGGCCCCGGTGGTCGTGGCCCTAGGCTATGAATGCTGGGGTATTGAGTTTTCGGCTCAAGGTCGTCACTCAATGTTGCGCGTTTATATCGATAAAGAGGGCGGCGTGCTGGTGGACGATTGCGCCATCGTAAGCCGTCAGATCAGCGGCGTCCTGGATGTTGAAGATCCAATCTCCGTTGAATACACCCTTGAGGTTTCCTCGCCTGGCATGGAACGCCCACTGTTCACTCTTGAGCAGTTTGCAAAATTTGCCGGTGAACAAGTGAAGATCAAGCTGCGTTCGCCTTTTGAAGGTCGACGCAACTTTCAGGGCCTTCTGCGCGGTGTAGAAGAGCAGGATGTCGTGGTGCAGGTAGATGACCATGAGTTCCTGTTGCCGATCGATATGATCGACAAGGCCAACATTATTCCCAGTTTTGACTGAGACGCGGATCCCGCGGATCCAATGGCTTGCGAAAGGCGAGGCGTACGATGAGCAAAGAAGTACTGCTGGTTGTTGAGTCGGTATCCAATGAAAAGGGTGTACCGGCAAGCGTAATTTTTGAAGCGCTGGAGCTGGCTCTGGCCACTGCTACCAAAAAGCGTTTCGAGGACGAAGTTGATCTGCGTGTGGAAATCAATCGCCACACCGGTTCTTACGAGACATTCCGTCGCTGGACGGTCGTCGAAGAAGCAGACCTGGACGATCCGGCCATCGAAACCTGGCCGAGCAAGGTTGCAGAGACGCATCCTGGTGCCAAGGTCGGCGATGTCGTCGAAGAAAAGATCGAGTCGATCGAGTTCGGGCGTATCGCGGCACAGACTGCCAAACAAGTCATTGTGCAGAAAGTTCGCGAAGCCGAGCGCGCACAGGTTGTTGACGCTTACCGCGAGCGCCTGGGTGAAATCATCTCCGGCACCGTGAAGAAAGTGACCCGCGACAACGTGATCGTTGACCTGGGCAACAACGCCGAAGCATTGCTGGCTCGTGAAGACATCATTTCCCGCGAGACCTTCCGGGTTGGCGTACGCTTGCGTGCACTGCTCAAGGAAATCCGCACCGAGAACCGCGGCCCGCAGCTGATCCTGTCGCGTACCGCGCCGGAAATGCTGATCGAGTTGTTCCGCATCGAAGTGCCGGAAATCGCCGAAGGCCTGATCGAGGTCATGGCTGCGTCCCGTGATCCGGGCTCGCGTGCCAAGATCGCCGTGCGCTCCAAAGACAAACGCATCGACCCGCAGGGCGCGTGCATCGGTATGCGCGGTTCGCGCGTCCAGGCCGTGTCGGGTGAGTTGGGTGGTGAGCGTGTCGATATCGTCCTGTGGGACGACAACCCGGCTCAGTTTGTGATCAACGCCATGTCCCCGGCCGAGGTCGCAGCAATTATCGTCGACGAAGATGCCCATGCCATGGACATCGCCGTTGGCGCAGACAATCTGGCTCAGGCCATCGGTCGCGGTGGTCAGAACGTGCGTCTGGCCAGCCAATTGACTGGCTGGACCCTGAACGTGATGACCGAATCGGACATTCAGGCTAAGCAGCAAGCAGAAACCGGTGACATCCTGCGCAACTTCATCGAAGAGCTGGAAGTCGATGAAGAGCTGGCGCAGGTGCTGGTTGATGAAGGCTTCACCAGCCTGGAAGAGATTGCCTACGTACCGTTGGAAGAAATGCTCAACATCGAGGGCTTTGACGAAGACATCGTCAACGAGCTTCGCGCTCGTGCCAAGGATCGTTTGTTGACCAAAGCCATCGCTACTGAGGAAAAGCTGGCAGACGCCCATCCGGCCGAAGACCTGCTCTCGCTTGAGGGTATGGACAAGGATTTGGCGATGGAACTGGCGGTGCGCGGCGTAATTACCCGCGAAGACCTGGCCGAGCAGTCTATTGACGATCTGCTCGACATCGACGGCATTGACGATGATCGTGCCGGCAAGTTGATCATGGCCGCCCGAGCCCACTGGTTCGAGTAATTAGGCGCGGCCTGAGGAGAGAAGTGCATGACGCAAGTCACGGTGAAACAACTGGCCGATGAGGTCAAAACACCGGTAGAGCGCCTGTTGCAGCAGATGCGTGAGGCAGGTCTGCCGCACACCGCCGCCGAAGAAAGTGTGACTGACAGTGAGAAGCAATCCTTGCTGACTCACTTGAAAAGCAGCCACAAGGCGAAAGTGGAAGAACCACGCAAGATCACGCTGCAGCGTAAAACCACCAGCACCCTGCGTGTTGCTGGCAGCAAAAGCATCAGTGTTGAAGTACGCAAGAAGAAAGTCTTCGTACAGCGCAGCCCGGAAGAAATCGAAGCCGAGCGCAAGCGTGAACTGGAAGAACGTCGCGCAGTAGAAAATGCTGCTCGTCAGAAGGCTGAAGAAGAAGCCAAGCGTCGCGCCGAAGAAGAAGCGCGTCGCCAGCCTGCTGCTGCGCCGACCGCTCCAGCCGAGCCTGTTGCCGCCCCTGTTGCAGTGGCCGAGCCTGTGCGTGAAAGCGCACCGGTCGTGGCTGCCGCACCGGTTGCCGACATCCGCAAGCGTGACGAACCGCGCCGTCCGGACAAACCACGTGCCGACGATAATAATCGTCGCGGTGGTGGCGATGGCGAGCGCAAAAACGCTCCGCATCGTGCTTCGGTCAAGGAAAAAGCGCCTGCTCCACGCGTTGCCCCACGTACTACCGACGAAGAAAGCGATGGCTTCCGTCGTGGTGGTCGCGGCAAGGCCAAGCTGAAGAAGCGCAACGCCCACGGTTTCCAGAGCCCAACCGGCCCTGTCGTGCGCGAAGTGAAGATCGGCGAGACCATCACTGTGGGCGACCTGGCCCAGCAGATGTCGGTCAAGGCTGCTGAAATCATCAAGTTCATGTTCAAACTGGGTACTCCAGCGACCATCAACCAGGTATTGGATCAGGAAACTGCCCAACTGGTTGCCGAAGAGCTGGGCCACAAAGTGACCCTGGTCAGCGACACAGCCCTGGAAGATTCCCTGGCCGAGTCCCTGAAGTTTGAAGGCGAGGCGGTTGCCCGTGCGCCGGTCGTGACCGTAATGGGCCACGTTGACCACGGTAAGACTTCCCTGCTCGACTACATCCGTCGTGCCAAGGTAGCGGCTGGCGAAGCCGGCGGCATTACCCAGCACATCGGTGCATACCACGTTGAAACCGACCGTGGCATGGTGACGTTCCTCGACACCCCTGGTCACGCCGCGTTTACCGCAATGCGTGCCCGTGGTGCCAAGGCGACCGACATCGTGATCCTGGTGGTTGCAGCGGACGACGGCGTGATGCCGCAGACCATCGAAGCTGTTCAGCATGCTCAGGCCGCTGGCGTTCCGCTGGTCGTGGCAGTGAACAAGATCGACAAGCCGGGCGCCGATCTCGATCGCATCCGTAGCGAACTGTCGGTACACGGCGTGACGTCGGAAGAGTGGGGTGGTGATACTCCATTCGTACCGGTTTCCGCGAAGATGGGTACCGGTGTCGACGAACTGCTCGAAGCCGTTCTGCTGCAAGCCGAAGTTCTGGAACTGACCGCTACGCCTTCGGCTCCTGGCCGTGGTGTCGTGGTTGAATCGCGTCTGGACAAGGGCCGTGGCCCGGTGGCTACCGTTCTGGTTCAAGACGGTACCCTGCGTCAAGGCGACATGGTCCTGGTCGGTTCGAACTATGGCCGTGTCCGCGCCATGCTCGACGAGAACGGCAAGCCAATCAAGGAAGCCGGTCCTGCAATCCCTGTCGAAATTCTCGGCCTGGACGGCACCCCGGATGCTGGCGACGAGATGAGCGTTGTGGCTGACGAGAAGAAAGCCCGTGAAGTGGCTCTGTTCCGTCAAGGCAAGTTCCGCGAAGTCAAACTGGCTCGTGCTCACGCAGGCAAGCTGGAAAACATCTTCGAAAGCATGGGTCAGGAAGAGAAGAAGACACTCAACATCGTCCTCAAATCCGACGTCCGTGGTTCGCTGGAAGCGTTGAACGGTGCCTTGAACGGCCTGGGTAACGACGAAGTGCAAGTGCGTGTGGTCGGTGGCGGTGTCGGTGGTATCACCGAGTCCGACGCTAACCTGGCACTGGCCTCCAACGCTGTACTGTTTGGCTTCAATGTGCGTGCCGATGCCGGCGCTCGCAAGATCGTCGAGCAGGAAGGCCTGGATATGCGTTACTACAACGTGATCTACGACATCATCGAAGACGTCAAGAAAGCGTTGACCGGTATGCTCGGCAGCGATGTTCGCGAGAACATCCTGGGTGTGGCCGAAGTGCGTGACGTGTTCCGCTCGCCTAAGTTTGGCGCAATCGCCGGTTGCATGGTTATCGAAGGTGTTGTTCACCGTAACCGTCCAATCCGTGTACTGCGTGAAGACATCGTTATCTTCGAAGGCGAGCTGGAATCCCTGCGCCGCTTCAAGGATGACGCTTCCGAAGTACGTGCCGGCATGGAATGCGGTATCGGCGTGAAGAGCTACAACGACGTCAAAGTCGGTGACAAGATCGAAGTCTTCGAGAAGGTTCAGGTTGCTCGCAGCCTCTAACTCGCGCACTTCAAGAGCCGTGGTGGCCTGCCGCATGCAAATGCACTGCGCATCACCCGGACTCTAAACGCAACGCCCGGTCTGGCTTTTGTCAGGCCGGGCGTTTGCCGCTTTCAGACCTCATGGGTTTCACCATGGGGCAGTAACAGGTAACAAGACATGGCAAAAGAATATAGCCGTACCCAACGTATCGGCGATCAGATGCAGCGCGAGCTGGCACAACTGATCCGTCGTGAAGTCAAAGACCCGCGCGTCGGCCTGGTCACCATTACCGCTGTGGAAGTCAGCCGTGACGTCGGTCACGCCAAGATCTTCATCACTGTAATGGGGCAGGACAGCGCCGAAGACATTGCACAAAGCATCAAGGTGCTCAACTCCGCCGCCGGCTTCCTGCGCATGCAGTTGGCCCGCGAGATGAAGCTGCGCAGCGTTCCACAGTTGCACTTCCACTACGACGAAAGCGTTGTGCGCGGTGCACATCTGTCGGCGTTGATCGAGCGCGCAGTGGCTGAAGACAGTCAGCATCCGGTTGCGGCAGAAGCCGAAGACACCAAGGAGTAATCGGTGGCTCAGGTCAAACGTATCCGTCGTAACGTTAGCGGCATCATCCTGCTCGACAAACCGTTGGGGTTCACCTCCAACGCAGCACTGCAGAAGGTCCGCTGGCTGCTCAACGCCGAGAAGGCCGGGCACACCGGCAGCCTCGATCCGCTGGCCACCGGTGTGTTGCCGTTGTGCTTCGGTGAGGCCACCAAGTTCTCGCAATACCTGCTCGATTCCGACAAGGGGTACGAAACCCTGGCGCAATTGGGCAAAACCACCACCACGGCCGATGCCGAGGGTGAAGTTTTGCAGGAGCGCCCGGTGACCGTTGGTCGCGCCGATATCGAAGCTGTGCTTCCGGAATTTCGTGGGCAAATCAGTCAGATACCGCCGATGTACTCGGCCCTCAAGCGTGATGGACAACCGCTGTACAAGCTGGCTCGCGCAGGCGAAGTAGTGGAGCGCGAACCGCGTTCTGTTACTATTACGCGCTTGGAATTGCTGGCCTTCGAAGGTGATACTGCGCGGCTTGCAGTGGATTGCAGCAAAGGCACCTATATCCGCACCCTGGTGGAGGATATTGGCGAGAAACTCGGTTGTGGTGCTTACGTCGCGGAACTGCGACGTACCCAGGCCGGGCCTTTCACGCTGGCGCAGACCGTCACTCTGGAAGAGCTGGAAGCGGTACATGCCGAAGGCGGCAACGAAGCGGTCGATCGCTTCCTCATGCCATCGGACAGCGGCTTGCTGGATTGGCCACTGCTGCAGTTCTCGGAAGCGAGCGCGTTCTACTGGCTCAATGGCCAGCCGGTACGTGCCCCCGACGCACCGAAATTTGGCATGGTACGAGTTCAGGATCACAATGGTCGCTTCATCGGTATCGGTGAAGTGAGCGAAGACGGGCGCATCGCGCCACGTCGACTGATTCGGTCAGAATGACCGAAACCAGTCTGTGTAACAGCAGGCTGGCGAGGGTGGCTGTCAACAGGCACGGTCACTACTCTTTTTTAGATACAGGGATTTGTCCCTGGCCTGTTGAAGCTGTTTCTTTGGAACAGTTTCCTGATAAAAGGATTGCCTCATGGCTCTCAGCGTTGAAGAAAAAGCTCAAATCGTTACCGACTACCAGCAAGCTGTTGGTGATACTGGTTCGCCAGAAGTGCAAGTTGCACTGCTGACCGCCAACATCAACAAACTGCAAGGTCACTTCAAGGCCAACGGTAAAGATCACCACTCCCGTCGTGGTCTGATCCGCATGGTTAACCAGCGTCGTAAGCTGCTGGACTACCTGAAAGGCAAAGACGTGAGCCGTTACAGCGCTCTGATCGGTCGCCTGGGTCTGCGTCGCTAATCAGCGATTGCGCTAGAGGTTGGTTGTCTGTCATGCGTCAGCGGGTTTCCCGCGGGCGCATGGCAGGCTCCCAGCCTCAAGTTTTATCTGGATACACGCTTTACCCCTGGACAGGCGTTGGGCCGATTCCCGACATTGCCCAAGAATTTCGCAAGAAACCAGTTTCCCCAAGAGCCACAAAAGAAGGTAGGACACCGTGAACCCGGTAATCAAAAAATTCCAGTTCGGTCAGTCGACCGTTACCCTCGAGACTGGCCGTATCGCCCGTCAGGCCTCCGGCGCAGTATTGGTCACCGTTGACGACGACGTCAGCGTATTGGTGACCGTAGTCGGTGCCAAGCAAGCCGATCCAGGCAAGGGTTTCTTCCCTCTGTCTGTTCACTACCAGGAAAAGACTTACGCTGCCGGTAAGATCCCTGGCGGTTTCTTCAAGCGTGAAGGCCGTCCTTCCGAGAAAGAAACCCTGACTTCCCGACTGATCGACCGTCCGATCCGTCCGCTGTTCCCTGAAGGCTTCATGAACGAAGTGCAGGTTGTCTGCACCGTCGTTTCCACCAGCAAGAAGACCGATCCGGACATCGCTGCGATGATCGGTACTTCGGCTGCCCTGGCTATCTCCGGCATTCCTTTCGATGGTCCGATCGGCGCTGCCCGCGTTGCCTTCCACGAAAGCACCGGCTACCTGCTGAACCCGACCTACGAGCAACTGGCTGCTTCGAGCCTGGACATGGTCGTTGCCGGTACTTCCGAAGCTGTTCTGATGGTTGAATCGGAAGCCAAAGAGCTGACCGAAGACCAGATGCTGGGCGCCGTACTGTTTGCACACGATGAGTTCCAGGCCGTGATCCAGGCCGTCAAAGAGCTGGCTGCCGAAGCTGCCAAGCCAACCTGGACCTGGGCTCCGCAAGCCGAAGCCACCGAACTGCTGCGCGCCATCCGTGCCGAGTTCGGCGAAGCGATCTCCCAGGCTTACACCATCACCGTCAAGGCCGACCGTTACGCTCGCCTGGGCGAGCTGAAGGATCAAGTGGTTGCCAAGCTGTCCGGCGAAGAAGGCCAGCCTTCCGCTGCTGACGTCAAAGCGGCTTTCGGTGAAATCGAATACCGTACCGTTCGCGAAAACATCGTAAACGGCAAGCCACGTATCGACGGTCGCGACACTCGCACTGTTCGTCCGCTGAACATTGAAGTCGGCGTTCTGCCGAAGACCCACGGTTCGGCGCTGTTCACCCGTGGCGAAACCCAGGCTCTGGTAGTCGCGACTCTCGGCACCGCCCGTGACGCACAACTGCTGGACACTCTGGAAGGCGAGAAAAAAGACCCGTTCATGCTGCACTACAACTTCCCTCCGTTCTCGGTGGGCGAGTGCGGTCGCATGGGTGGCGCCGGTCGTCGCGAAATCGGCCACGGTCGTCTGGCCCGTCGTTCGGTTCAGGCCATGCTGCCGGCCGCTGACGTGTTCCCGTACACCATCCGTGTTGTATCGGAAATCACCGAATCCAACGGTTCCAGCTCCATGGCTTCGGTCTGCGGTGCTTCCCTGGCGCTGATGGACGCGGGTGTACCGATGAAGGCACCGGTTGCCGGTATCGCCATGGGCCTGGTTAAAGAAGGCGAGAAGTTCGCCGTCCTGACCGACATCCTGGGTGACGAAGACCACCTGGGCGACATGGACTTCAAGGTAGCCGGTACCGCCAAAGGTGTGACCGCGCTGCAGATGGACATCAAGATCAAGGGCATCACCGAAGAGATCATGGAAATCGCCCTGGGCCAAGCCCTGGAAGCGCGCCTGAACATCCTCGGTCAGATGAACCAGATCATTGGCCAGTCGCGTACCGAGCTGTCGGCAAACGCACCGACCATGATCGCGATGAAAATCGACACCGACAAAATCCGTGATGTCATCGGTAAAGGCGGCGCGACCATTCGTGCGATCTGTGAAGAGACCAAGGCTTCGATCGACATCGAAGACGACGGTTCGATCAAGATCTTCGGCGAAACCAAGGAAGCGGCTGAAGCAGCACGTCAGCGCGTTCTGGGCATCACCGCCGAGGCCGAGATCGGCAAGATCTACGTCGGCAAGGTTGAGCGCATCGTCGACTTCGGCGCGTTCGTCAACATCCTGCCTGGCAAGGACGGTCTGGTTCACATCTCGATGCTGAGCGACGCTCGCGTTGAGAAAGTGACCGACATCCTGAAGGAAGGCCAGGAAGTGGAAGTGCTGGTACTGGACGTGGACAACCGCGGTCGTATCAAGCTGTCCATCAAGGACGTGGCAGCAGCCAAGGCTTCGGGCGTTTAATCACTCCTCAGCCTGTCTGCTACAACGTTGCAAAAAGGCCCCGCAGTGAAAACTGCGGGGCCTTTTTTGTACGGGAAGAACTGAGGTGCTGGCTGAAGTTGCCGGTATCGCTACGTGATGCTAGGTTTAGCCCACAGCCCGTGTAGCTCAGTCGGTAGAGCAGCGCACTCGTAACGCGAAGGTCGCAGGTTCGATTCCTGTCTCGGGCACCACGCTGCACCTCATTTCACTTTTCTGCTCAACTCCTCGACAGTGCGTTTGAGCTGATCCATTTCGCGATCCTGATCACTGACTTCCCGCTTGAGGTTCGAGATCTCGCTGTTGTTCGAGCTTGAACTGGAGCCGCTGCTGCGCTTGAGCTCTTCCACTTGTTTGCCGAGATTATCCAGATCACGTTCCTGCTCGTTGATCGTGCGCTTGAGTTCCTCGATCTCCTTGCTGCTGGAGCTGGAGCTGGATCCGCTGCTGCGCTTGAGTTCTTCGATCTGGCGCGCCTGATCGCTGAGGGTGTCTTGCATTTTTTTCAGGTCGCCAACGTCGACATCTGATTTGATCAGCACGTCTTTGCCGAACTCGCTGTGAATGACGGTAATTTTATCGCTGGGATACGTGCTGCTATTACTCAGTTCAATTCCCGCCAGAGCGGTTCCTGGCAGGGCCATGGCACCCAAGAGGGCAGTCATTGCGGTTGCGGACAAAGCAGACGAAAGCTTCGAAAAACTGCGCATCACTGAGGTTCCTTGTGAAGTGCCACATGGCACATCGCTATGACTTGGCGTTTTGACTTATGTTCCCAGGCACCACTGACAGAGAGTGCGGCTTTTTTGTGGGGTTGATGTAAAGAGTCGTGTAAATCGTCCGACAAACATCCTATATTCGGAGTCTGCATGAGCTTCGCCCAGCAGTTTTCAGATGATCCCGAATGGTTCTGAAGGCCAGAAAAGCCAGGCTTCAATCGGCTTTTTTGCGTCAGAGAGATCCTTGATGATCCAGATCCATCTTCCATTCCCCAGATCAACGAGAACGCCATGACCGTTAAAGAATTGACTCAAGAAGCCAGACACGAAGAAGCCCTGAAGAAGTATGTGCTGGACGCACCCGAATTGATGGACGAGATCAAGGACTTGCCAGCCGATGATCAGAAGGACCAGATCCAGTGGGCGTTCGAGGATGAAGCAGAAGCCCAGGGCTTGCAGCCGTGGGAACTGACACTCAAGTACACATCGACCCCGGAAGAGTATGAGGCCGAGCGCCTGAAGCTGCACAAGGAAGCGGCAGAGGTATTGGGCGTCGAGTGGGAAGAGTACTGCGAGATGAACAATCTGGTGGTTTGACAAACCGCCGGCTGGTTCGCTTTTGTAGGAGCAAGGCTTGCCCGCGATAGCGTCCTCGAGATCGCAATCGCCGGCAAGCCGCACGCCTGCTGGCTTGCTTGGCGTTATCAGAGACTCAAACGCATCGACAAATCCACAGCCTTCACATCCTTGGTCATCGCCCCGATCGAAATGTAATCCACACCGGTTTCGGCGATCGGCAGCAAAGTGCTTTCGTTGATCCCGCCACTGGCCTCCAGTCTGGCCTTGCCGCCGTTCAGGCGTACGGCTTCGCGCATGTCATCCAGACTCAGTTCGTCGAGCATGATGATATCGGCGCCGGCCGCCAGGGCCTCTTTGAGTTCAACCAGGCTTTCCACTTCGATCTCCACCGGTTTTCCCGGTGCGATTTTGTGTGCCGCGGCGATGGCCTGTGAGATTCCTCCGCAAGCGGCGATATGGTTTTCCTTGATCAGGAAGGCGTCATACAGGCCGATGCGGTGGTTGTGGCAACCGCCACAGGTCACTGCGTATTTTTGCGCCAGACGAAGCCCCGGCAAGGTTTTACGGGTGTCGAGCAACTTCACCTGAGTCTGGGCCACGAAGTCCGCCAGGTATTGGGCGCGGGTGGCCACGCCGGACAATAGTTGCAGGAAATTAAGCGCGCTACGTTCACCGGTCAGCAGCGAGCGGGCCGGGCCTTCGAGGTGGAACAGCACCTGATTGGGTTTGACCCGTTCACCATCGGCGACTTGCCAGTGCACCGCCACTCGCGGGTCCAGTTGCCGAAACACGGTATCCACCCATGCAGTACCACAGATGACAGCGGCGTCACGGGTGATGATGGTGGCTTTGGCCAGGCGTTCGGTCGGGATCAATTGCGCGGTGATGTCGCCGCTGCCGACGTCTTCGAGCAACGCGCGGCGCACGTTGGCTTCGATTTCGGCGGTCAAATCAGCGAGACGTAGATTCGGCATAACGGGCTCCACAAACAAAGTGGTTCGATTATAGAACCATGGCGTGAAGCAACCCAAGGCATCCGCGCAGTTCCTGACGCGCTGGAGCCTGCATTTGGTCGATTCCCGCGAACTGACGACGGTCCGTTCCGTCTCAATCGCGGCAAGTTATCGCGTCCGGAGGGGCTATCGCGGCATACTGGGCACCAACACAGTCGTCGTTGAAGGAATCGGTATGCAGTTGGACCCCGCGAGCGGTTGGTGTCAGGACGTGCGTTTGTGTCCCTCGCCCAACTTCAATGCGCGACCCACGGACGAAATTTCCCTGCTGGTGATTCACAACATCAGCCTGCCGCCGGCGCAGTTCGCCACTGGCAAGGTGCAGGAGTTTTTCCAGAATCGCCTGGATGTCACGGAGCACCCTTACTTTGAGGGGATTGCCGACCTGCGGGTGTCTGCGCACTTTTTGATCGAGCGAGACGGCACCGTCACTCAGTTTGTCTCATGCCTTGAGCGTGCCTGGCATGCAGGGGTTTCGAGTTTCGAGGGGCGGGAAACCTGTAACGACTTTTCCGTGGGCATCGAGCTTGAAGGCACGGACGATCTGCCGTTCACCGATGCTCAGTACGAGGCGTTGATTGCCCTGACCCGGCAGCTTCAAAGTGCCTTCACGGCCATCACCCCACAGCGCATCTGCGGGCATAGCGACATCGCGCCCGGGCGCAAGACCGATCCGGGACCGGCGTTCGACTGGACACGCTATCGTTCGGCCTTGGCAAAAGCCGCGCCGGAAAAAGAGGAAAAACAATGAGTTTTCTGGTGTTGCTGCTGGCGGTGTGGATCGAGAAGTTCTCGGCGCTGCGCCATCAAATTCAGCGAGATGGCGGTTGGGTGCGCGAGTTGCACAAGCTTGAAACCAATCCGCGTATGGCAAAAAGCCCATGGCTGGTATTGGTCGTGTTGGTGCTGTTGCCGGTCGCACTGTTGGGTTTGCTGTTACTGGTGCTGGACCCGGTGGCTTACGGTCTGTTGGCACTGCCGGTACACCTGCTGGTGGTGATTTACAGCTTGGGGCGTGGTGATCTGCTGGGCGGCCTGGGGCCGTTTCGCGATGCCTGGCGCCGGGAGGACCTGCAAGCTGCGGCCCATGTCGCCAAACGCGACCTCGATATCTGTGCCGATAGCGGCGAGCAACTGCTGGAGAGAGTCGAAGGGCATTTGTTGTGGGAGGCTTACCAGAGTTTCTTCGCGGTGATTTTCTGGTACTACCTGTTGGGGCCGATCGCCGCCCTGAGTTACCGGCTGCTGGCACTGGCTGAAGAACATGGGCAAAACCCTGCGGTGGTCGAGCGCGCTGCGCAACTGCGCCACGCCTTCGATTGGGTGCCGGTGCGTTTACTGGCGGCGAGTTTTGCCTTGGTCGGCAACTTTGTCGCGGTCAGCCGTGTGATGTTGCACGAGCTGCTGAACTGGAACATCAGTGCGGCCCAACTGATTGAGAGGGCCGGGCTGGTGGCAGCCGAAATCCCGGCCCCGGTGGTCGGGCCCGAAGGCATCATCAACCTCGACCGGATCTGGGAATTGCTGCTGCGGGCGGCGGTACTCTGGTATGCAGGGTTTGCGTTGTGGACTGTCCTTCCTTAGCAGTGCAGCAGAAATCATTGTGGTGAGGGAGCAAGGTCCCTCGCCACAGAGAATTCATCGAACTGAAGAGCGGCGCCTGCCGTTAACCTTAAGTTACAAAACACTCCCGTGATTTGAGCTATATAGAGATAGCGCCCAATAGTGGCTATCTGCTGTCGAGCTGTGCCTGCCAATAAAAATAAGAAATCAAAGGGAGACTTCCAGTGAAGAGCTTGCTCTATCCCGCCGTCGCGCTGATGAATCGCCTGAGCTTCGGCATGAAGTTCAGCCTGATCAGTGTTCTGTTCCTGGTGCCGATGCTGGTGACCAACTTCTATCTGGTGCGTGACTCCTATCGCGAATTCCAAGGCACCCGGGTCGAACTGCAGAGCCTCGACCTGTTGGGCAGCAGCCTGACTTTACGGCGGGACCTGGAAACCCTGAACAACCTGGTACAGATCAATGTCGCCCTCGGTCAGTCGGGTAAGGCCGGCAATGTCGAGGCGCAGATCAGTACGTTGGGGCAAAGCGTCTTGAGCCGTTTGCAGGGACTGAGGGCGATGACCACCGAGCCGGAGCAAATCGCCGTTTTTGATGGTAAGCGCGATGAAATGATCGCCGCTTTCAAGGCACAGCAAACGGAAAGCTCGCTGCAAAGCAAAAGTGCCTTGATCGGTAAATTGCTGGGCAACGCGCAGATTTTCAGCCAGATCATCGCCAGCCAGGCGGGTTTGAGTCGCGACACACAGAGCGATATGCGCCAGTTGACTGAACTCATAACCAACATCACCCCGGCCGTCACCCAACTGGTGGGGGATGGTCGGGCGATGGGTTCTTATTCGTTGGGACAGGGCTTTCTCAATTCATCGTCGAGTACTCGTTTCGATGAACTGTTGGCGCAGATCGAAAAACTCCAGGCCGAATACGGGTTGAAGTTGCAGGACGCACTGGCCTCCAGCAAAGCCGCGGGAGAAGCCCTGGCTGCTCAGGCCGATAGCAGCAAGGTGTCACTGAAAAATGCCAGTGAGCTGTTCGAAGAGCAAGTGGTGATGGCCGATACGCTGGATGCGCCGTGGCAGGCCTTTTACGATCAGGTCACGGTCCTGATGGACCAGACTTATCAGCTCAACGAAGCCACTCTTAAATTTCTCGGCACTCAGTTACAGCAGCGTCTGGAGCAGAATCAAACCCACATGATCTTGCAGGCCATCGCTCTGTCAGTGGTGTTTGTATTGATTTTTTACCTGTACGGCGGCTTCTATGCCTCGACCCGTACCACGCTCAAGCGCCTTGGCGGGGTGATGGACAAGGTGGCGGCCGGCGATATGACCGTCACTTTCAGCGCCAACAGCCGTGATGAACTGGGCGAGTTGGGTGAGGTGTTCAACGGCACCGTGAAGAAAATCCATGATCTGATCGAGCGTGTGGGGCAGACCGTGAGCGAGGTCGAGCGCCAGGCCGGTCAGGTGGAGAATGTCTCCGCGCAAAGCAACCAGGCCGTGGCCGGGCAGCGCACGCAGATTGAGCAGGTCGCCACGGCGATGAACCAGATGTCCGCCACGTCTCTGGAGGTCGCGCGCAGTGCCGCCGCCGCGGTCAGCAGTGCCCACAGTGTCAACGACGAAACCATCAGCGGCCGCGGGCTGGTGCAATCCCAGCAGGGCAGCATCGCCGCGCTGGCCAGCGAGATCGATCAATCGGTGCTGGTGATCAATCAACTGGCCAGCGACAGCCAGTCCATTAGCCGCGTGCTGGAAGTGATCAAGAGTATTGCCGAACAGACCAACCTGTTGGCGCTCAATGCCGCAATCGAAGCAGCACGGGCCGGGGAGCAGGGGCGCGGTTTCGCGGTGGTGGCGGACGAGGTCCGGACACTGGCCAAGCGTACCCAGCAATCGACCGAAGAAATCGAGCAGATGATCGCCAAGCTCCACGGCGGAGTCGGCGCTGCCGTGAAGGCGATGGGGGTGAGCCATGAGATGGCGAACGGCACCGTCGGCCAGTCGGAAAAGGTCCAGCAGGCGCTGGAAAATATCCTCGGCGCGGTGGGCATGATCGTCGACCAGAACCAGCAGATCGCTGCGGCCGTGGAGCAGCAAACCGCCGTGGCCCACGACATCGACCAGAACATCGTTGAGATCAACCGCGCCGGTGAGCGCACCGCCGAAGGTGCGCACCAGACCGAAGATGCCAGCCGCGCGTTGTCGGCGCAGGTGGTGGAACTCAAACAACTGATCAGCGCGTTTCGGGTTTGACAGGCATCGAAGTAAAAATGTGGGAGCGAGCAGGCTCGCTCCCACAAGTGTTTTGGGTTGTCAGTTACTGCCAGTTGAACAGTTCGCAGGCATTGGCGGTGCTAGCGGCGGCCAGTCGTTCAGGGCTGACCGCCATGATGTCGGCCAGCGCCGCGCAGATCGCCGGCAAGTGTGCCGGGCTGTTGCGCTGGCCGGGAAACATGGCGGGCGCCATGTCCGGCGAGTCGGTTTCCAGTACCGCCGAGTCCAGCGGCAACTCGGCCAGAACGCGGTGCATGCGCAGTGCCTGCGGCCAGGTGGCGGCGCCGCCCAAGCCAAGTTTGAAACCAAGCTTGATGTATTCCCGGGCCTCTTCGCGACTGCCGGCGAAGGCGTGGATGATGCCGGCACGTTTCAGGCGAAATCGTTTGAGCGTGGCAATCACTGCCGCGTGGCTGCGCCGTACGTGGATCAGTGCCGGCAGATTGAAGTCCGCCGCCAGTTGCAGTTGAGCGTCGAACAGCGACTGTTGGCGTTCACGGTCGAGGGTTTCGATGAAGTAGTCCAGGCCGATTTCACCCACCGCGCACAGTTGTCGATGACCGGACAGCCGGGTCAACCAATCTCCGAGTTCCGTCAGGTGTTCAGGGCGATGATCGTCCAGGTACACCGGGTGCAGACCGAGCGCGGCATGCAGGTCGGGATCACTTTGCACCAGGTCCCAGACCCGCTGCCAATTGTTCTGATAAACCCCCAACACCACCATCCGCCGCACCCCGAGGGCGCGGCTTTCGGTCATCAACGCCTGTCGATCGGCGTCGAAGTCCGGAAAATCCAGGTGGGTGTGGGTGTCGATCAGCTCCACGGTTCAGTCCTGGCGAATACGTTGCTTGAAGGTGCGCGCAATGGCTTGCACGCCGGGTTGGTAATCGGACTGCTCGATGGCGGCCAAGGCCAGCGCCAGGGCTTTGTCGGCAATTAACTGATGCTGCTGGGCCATGGCATTGACCGGCAACGGCAGGAAGTCCAGCAACTGGGTGTCACCAAATGTGCCGAGGCGCAATGGACGGGATTTCAGCGGGAAGTCATGCAAGGCATCGAACACGCCCTGGAGTAGTACGTAAGAGGTGGTCACCAACGCCTCGGGCAAATGTCCGACACGCTGGAGCAGTTCTTCCATCAACTGTTTGCCGCATTCACGGCTGAACGATTCACCCTGTTCGATCAGCATTTCACCGTCGTACCCGGCCAGCGCTTCCCTGAAGCCTGCGGCCCGTTCCTGGCTGATGCTCAGTTCCGGGCGGGCGCCGATCAAGGCGATCTGCTTGGGCAGCGGGTCGAGCAGGCTGCGGGTCAGTTGCAGGCTGGCTTCGCGGTCGTCGCTGATCACCGAGCAGAAATGCTCCGGCTCCATGACCCGGTCGATCGCAATGATAGGGATGCCTTTGGCCTGCAACTGGCGATAGCTGTCGTCGCCGGGTGGCAGGCAACTGGCGACGATCAGCGCATCGCAGCGCCGGGCACGGAAGAGTTTCAGCAATTGCCGTTCGCTGTCCGGCGCATCGTCGGAACTGGCGATCAGCAACTGATAGCCACGAGCCCGTGCACCTTGTTCCAGCAACTTGGCGATTCGCGCATAACTGGGGTTTTCCAGGTCCGGCAGTATGAAACCCAGGGTGCGGGTGTGGCGACTGCGCAATCCGGCGGCCTGGGGATTGGGCGTGAAGCCATGCTGATCGACCACCGCGCGCACGCGCTCGACGGTGGCACTGCTGATGCGTTGCTGTTCGGCCTTGCCATTGATGACATAGCTGGCGGTGGTAACGGACACACCGGCCAACTGGGCGATATCACTGAGTTTCAACCCGCTGATTCCTTGTTTTTTCGAGCATGCCCGACATTTTCGTCAATCCTACCCGATTCAGGCAGTCGACCATTGTCGTGGCGCATCCGACAATTGGACTTCAAGAGAAAGAAATTATGGAGTAACGTGCCAATCATTCTAGATTAAACGTTTCAGCAGTCGTATTTGCTACCATATTGTTGCCTTTGGTCGGTTCTGCCGCAAAACCGCCAAATGCTGTCTTCGGACAAACGCGTAAGCTGAATCACTCAAAACAATACCTGGTGCCCACAAGCGCCAAAAAGGAGAAAGCATGCTCGAACTCACTGTAGAGCAGATATCCATCGGCCAGTCGGCTGTGGATAAGTCCGAAGCCTTGCAGTTGCTGGCCCGGCATCTGGTTGCCGATGGCCTGGTCGCCGACGGTTACCTTGCTGGTTTGCAGGCACGCGAAGCCCAGGGCTCGACCTTTCTCGGTCAAGGTATTGCCATTCCCCACGGTACGCCGCAAACCCGCGATCAGGTGTTCACCACGGGTGTGCGCCTGATGCAGTTTCCGGAAGGCGTGGACTGGGGCGACGGGCAGATCGTGTACCTGGCGATCGGTATCGCCGCCAAATCCGATGAACACCTGCGCCTGCTGCAATTGCTGACCCGCGCCCTCGGCGAAACCGATCTGGGCCAGGCCCTGCGTCGCGCCAGTTCTGCCGAAGCCTTGCTGAAACTGCTGCAAGGCGCGCCGCAAGAGCTGGCGCTGGATGCGCAAATGATCGGCCTGGGCGTTGCCGCTGAAGATTTCGAAGAGCTGGTCTGGCGCGGTGCGCGCCTGCTGCGCCAGGCCGACTGCGTCAGCAATGGCTTTTCCGCCGTGTTGCAGCAGGTCGAAGCGTTGCCCCTAGGCGATGGCCTGTGGTGGTTGCACAGTGAGCAAACTGTGAAGCGTCCAGGTCTGGCGTTCGTCACCCCGGATAAACCGTTGCGCTACCTCGGTCAGCCGCTGAGCGGTTTGTTCTGTTTGGCCAGCCTGGGTGAAGCCCATCAAGCTTTGCTCGAACGCCTTTGCGCATTGCTGATTGAAGGTCGCGGCCATGAATTGGGCCGCGCCACCAGTTGCCGCGCGGTGCTGGAAGTACTCGGCGGTGAATTGCCGGCGGATTGGCCGAGTGCACGCATTGCGCTGGCCAACGCCCACGGTTTGCATGCGCGGCCGGCGAAAATCCTCGCGCAATTGGCAAAAAGTTTTGAAGGCGAGATTCGCATCCGCATCGTCGAGAGCCAGGACAGCGCGGTGTCGGTGAAGAGCTTGAGCAAATTGCTCAGCCTGGGTGCCCGACGTGGTCAGATGCTGGAAATCATCGCCGAGCCGAGCATCGCTGCCGATGCGTTGCCCGCGTTGTTGGCCGCCATCGAAGAAGGCCTGGGTGAAGAAGTCGAGCCATTGCCGGCAGTGAGCCTGGTACGGGAAGAAGTCGTCGAAGTCGCCGAGGTGTTGCTGGCCCCGGCGTCCGGCACGCTGGTGCAGGCCATCGCTGCGGCGCCGGGCATTGCGATCGGCCCGGCACACATTCAAGTGCTGCAAAACATTGATTACCCGCTGCGCGGCGAGTCCGCGGCCATCGAGCGCGACCGTCTCAAACAGGCGCTGGCGGATGTGCGAAGCGACATTGGCGGCTTGATCGAACGCAGCAAGGCCAAGGCCATTCGCGAGATTTTCGTCACCCATCAGGAAATGCTCGACGACCCGGAACTGACCGATGAAGTCGACACCCGCCTCAAGCAGGGCGAAAGCGCGGAAGCCGCGTGGATGTCAGTGATCGAAGCGGCAGCCCGACAACAGGAATCCCTGCAAGATGCCCTGCTCGCCGAGCGCGCCGCCGATTTGCGTGATATCGGTCGCCGCGTGCTGGCGCAGTTGTGTGGTGTTGAAACCCCGAGCGAACCTGAACAGCCGTACATTCTGGTGATGGACGAAGTCGGCCCGTCCGACGTGGCACGTCTTGATCCGACCCGTGTTGCCGGCATCCTTACCGCCCGTGGTGGCGCCACCGCCCACAGCGCCATCGTCGCCCGTGCCTTGGGTATTCCGGCGCTGGTCGGTGCCGGTGCGGCAGTGTTGCTGTTGGCGCCGGGTACGCCGTTGCTGCTCGATGGCCAACGCGGTCGTTTGCACGTGGATGCTGATGCGACAACCTTGCAGCGCGCCGTTGAAGAACGCGATACCCGCGAACAACGACTGAAGGCCGCCGCCGAACAACGTCATCTACCGGCATTGACCACCGACGGACATGCTGTCGAAGTGTTTGCCAACATTGGTGAAAGCGCCGGCGTGACCAGCGCGGTGGAGCAGGGCGCCGAAGGCATCGGTTTGCTGCGTACCGAACTGATTTTCATGGCCCATCCGCAAGCACCGGACGAAGCCACCCAGGAAGCCGAGTACCGCCGCGTACTCGATGGCCTCGCCGGGCGGTCGTTGGTGGTTCGTACCCTCGATGTTGGCGGTGACAAACCGCTGCCCTATTGGCCGATCGCCAAGGAAGAAAACCCGTTCCTCGGCGTGCGTGGCATTCGCCTGACCCTGCAACGCCCGCAGATCATGGAAGCGCAGTTGCGCGCCCTGCTGCGGGCCGCCGACAACCGCCCATTGCGCATCATGTTCCCCATGGTCGGCAGCGTCGACGAATGGCGCCAGGCGCGGGACATGACCGAACGCCTGCGCCTGGAAATCCCGGTCGCGGACCTGCAACTGGGCATCATGATCGAAGTGCCGTCGGCGGCATTGCTGGCGCCGGTGCTGGCCAAAGAGGTCGACTTCTTCAGCGTCGGCACCAACGACCTGACCCAATACACCCTGGCCATCGACCGTGGTCATCCGACCTTGTCGGCCCAGGCCGATGGCTTGCACCCGGCAGTGCTGCAACTGATCGACATCACCGTGCGCGCGGCCCATGCCCATGGCAAATGGGTTGGCGTGTGCGGTGAGTTGGCGGCCGATTCGCTGGCGGTGCCGGTGCTGGTCGGGCTGGGCGTGGATGAGCTGAGCGTGGGCGGGCGCAGCATCGCCGAGGTCAAGGCGCGGATTCGCGAACTGAGCCTCAGCCAAACCCAAACCCTCGCCCAAGCGGCCCTCGCCGTGGGCAGTGCCAATGAAGTGCGCGCATTAGTGGAGGCCCTGTAATGGCCAAGATTCTGACCCTGACCCTCAATCCGGCGCTGGACCTCACCGTGCAGTTACCGCGCCTGGAACCCGGTCAGGTCAACCGCAGCGATGCCATGCACACCCACGCCGCCGGCAAAGGGGTGAACGTGGCGCAGGTGCTGGCCGACCTCGGGCATCAGCTGACGGTCAGCGGTTTCCTCGGCGAGGACAACCTGCAGGCGTTCGAAACCCTGTTCGCCAAGCGCGGTTTTGTCGACGCGTTCATTCGTGTCCCCGGCGAGACCCGCAGCAATATCAAACTGGCGGAAAGCGACGGTCGCATCACCGACCTCAACGGTCCGGGGCCACTTGTCAGTGCCGCGGCGCAGCAAGCGTTGCTCGATCGGCTTGATCAGATTGCACCGTTGCATGACGCCGTCGTTGTCGCGGGAAGCTTGCCGCAAGGGGTCAGCCCGCACTGGTTGCAGGCGTTGATCCAGCGCTTGAAAAATCTCGGTTTGAAAGTTGCCCTCGACAGCAGTGGCGAGGCCTTGGCTGCGGCGCTCAAGGCCGGTCCATGGCTGATCAAGCCCAACACCGAAGAGCTGGCCGAGGTGTTGGGTGGCGAGGTGGTTTCGGTCCTGGCCCAGGCCGAAGCGGCGAACCGCTTGCATGCTCAAGGTATCGAACATGTGGTGATTTCCCACGGCGCCGAGGGCGTGAACTGGTTCAGCGTCGGCTCGGCGCTGCATGCCACGCCGCCCAGGGTCAGCGTTGCCAGTACGGTGGGCGCGGGTGACTCGTTGCTGGCGGGCATGCTCCACGGTTTGCTCAGTGCCGATACGCCTGAGCAAACCTTGCGCACCGCCACGGCGATTGCCGCGATGGCGGTGACCCAGATCGGTTTCGGTATCGACGATGCAGCGCACCTGGCGCAGCTCGAACAGGGTGTGCGCGTGCGTCCCCTGACAGAACAATAAGAGGGTTGGTCATGAAGTTAGCCATTGTTACTGCCTGCCCGAACGGCATGGTCACCAGTGTGCTGTGCGCCCGCTTGCTCGATGCCGCGGCCCAGCGTCAGGGCTGGAGCACCAGTGTCGAAGTCAGCGATGCAGCGCATCCAGAGCGGCAAATGTCGGCTGCCACGATTGAAGCCGCCGAGTGGGTGTTGCTGGTCACCAGCGCGCCGGTGGAGATGTCGCGATTTGTCGGCAAACGCGTTTTTCAGAGTACGCCGGCGCAAGCGCTGCAGGATGTGGAGGCGGTGCTGCGACGTGGCGTCGATGAGGCGCAGATCTATCTCGCGCCTGAAGCCACCGTTGAGCCTGTAAGCGCTACAAAAAATGCACCGCGCCTGGTAGCGATCACCGCGTGCCCGACCGGGGTCGCCCACACCTTCATGGCCGCCGAAGCCTTGCAACAAGCGGCCAAGCGCCTGGGCTACGACCTGCAGGTGGAAACCCAGGGCTCCGTCGGCGCGCGCAATCCCCTGAGTGCGCAAGCGATTGCCGATGCCGACGTGGTGCTGCTGGCGGCGGATATCGAAGTCGCCACCGAGCGTTTCGCCGGCAAGAAAATCTATCGCTGCGGCACCGGGATTGCCCTCAAGCAGGCCGAAGCGACGCTGAACAAAGCACTGGCCGAAGGCGTGCAGGAAAGCGCATCGACCGGTGCCAAAGGCCCGGCGAAGCAAGAGAAGACCGGGGTCTACAAACACCTGCTGACCGGTGTGTCGTTCATGCTGCCGATGGTGGTGGCGGGTGGTCTGATGATCGCTTTGTCGTTCGTGTTCGGCATCACTGCGTTCAAGGAAGAAGGGACGCTGGCGGCGGCGTTGATGCAGATCGGTGGCGACACGGCGTTCAAGTTGATGGTGCCGCTGCTGGCGGGCTATATCGCCTATTCGATTGCCGACCGGCCGGGCCTGGCACCGGGGATGATCGGTGGCCTGCTGGCGAGTACCCTGGGCGCCGGTTTTATCGGCGGGATCATTGCCGGTTTCATTGCCGGTTACGCGGCTCAGGCGATCAATCGTTATGCGCGGTTGCCGCAAAGCCTCGAAGCGCTGAAACCGATCCTGATCATCCCGCTGCTGGCCAGTTTGTTCACCGGTCTGGTGATGATCTACGTGGTCGGCAAGCCGGTGGCCGGGATGCTCGCAGGGCTTACGCACTTCCTCGACAGCATGGGCACCACCAACGCGATTCTGCTCGGTGTGCTGCTGGGCGGGATGATGTGCATCGACCTCGGCGGGCCGATCAACAAAGCCGCGTATGCGTTCTCGGTCGGGCTGCTGGCGTCGCAGAGTTATGCGCCGATGGCCGCGACCATGGCGGCGGGCATGGTGCCGCCGATTGGTTTGGGGATCGCCACCTTCATCGCCCGTCGCAAATTTGCCCAGACTGAACGCGAGGCAGGCAAAGCGGCGTTGGTACTGGGCTTGTGTTTTATCTCAGAAGGCGCGATTCCATTTGCCGCCAAAGACCCGTTGCGGGTGATCCCGGCGAGCATCGCCGGCGGTGCGCTGACCGGTGCTTTGTCGATGTATTTCGGCTGCAAGCTGATGGCACCCCACGGCGGTTTGTTCGTGATGCTGATCCCGAATGCGATCAATCATGCACTGCTGTATTTGCTGGCGATTGTGGCGGGGAGCTTGTTGACGGCGGTGGTGTATGCGCTGGTCAAGCGGCCTGAAGTTGTGGAGTTGGCGGTAGAACCCGTCAGCGCCTGACACAGCCCCCTTGTGGGAGCGAGCCTGCTCGCGAAAGCGGTCTGCCTGTAAAGTAGAAGTAGACTGATACGACGCCTTCGCGAGCAGGCTCGCTCCCACAGGGACCGCGTTTTTACATATTTCAGTTTTCCTTTCTCGGGAGAACACCATGAGCGAATTCGATCTTGGTCGCCGTCGAGTCATGCAAGCGGTCGGTGCCGGGCTGTTGCTGCCGGGGCTGGCGCCGGTGGTGATCGCTTCGGTCAAGGATCGACCGCAACTCACCGACGGCGTGCAATCCGGCGACTTGCTCGGCGACCGCGCAATAATCTGGAGCCGCTGCGATCGTCCGGCACGGATGGTGGTGGGGTGGGACACCCGCAGCCTGTTCCCCAATCCCCGGCGATTTGTCTCGTCCTTGGCCGATGCCCGTACCGACTTTACGGCGCGGGTGGACATCACCGGGTTGCCTGCCGATCAGGCGATTTTCTACCGTGTGCAATTCGAAGATGCCCAGAGCGGTGTCGTCAGCGAGCCCTGGTTTGGCCATTTACGCAGCGTGCCGCAGACTCGCCGAAACATCCGATTCGTCTGGAGCGGCGATACTGCCGGCCAGGGCTTCGGCATCAACCCGGACATCGGTGGCATGCGCATCTACGAAGCCATGCGCCTGCGCCTTCCGGACTTCTTTATCCACAGCGGCGACACGATCTACGCCGACAATCCCGTGCCCGCGCAGCGGGTCACCGAGGGTGGCCGGGTGTGGCGCAACATCACCAGCGAGGCCAAGAGCAAAGTCGCCGAAACTCTGGATGATTACCGTGGCAATTACCGCTACAACCTGATGGACGAGAACATCCGTCGTTTCAACGCCGAGGTGCCGCAGATCTGGCAGTGGGACGACCACGAAGTGATGAATAACTGGTCACCGGGCCAGCCACTGGGTGAGCGCTACAGGAGCAAAGATATCCACAGCCTGGTGGATCGCGGGCGTCAGGCCTGGCTCGAATACGCACCGATGCGTCTGCAGCGGGCCGATGGCGGCGGGCGAATTTATCGCCAGCTCAGCTATGGGCCGCTGCTCGATGTGTTCGTACTCGACATGCGCAGTTATCGCGGCGCCAATGACGACAACCTGGGCGACGCCAAACCTTTCCTCGGACGCGAACAACTGGATTGGCTGAAGGCTTCACTGAAAGCTTCCAGGGCCCAATGGAAAGTCATTGCCGCCGACATGTCGATCGGGCTCGGCGCACCGGATGGCGAGGTCAGCCCCGGTGTCCCGCGCTGGGAAGCGGTGGCCAATGGCGACCCCGGACCGGCCCAGGGACGCGAGCTGGAAATCGCGGAGCTGCTGGGTTTTCTGCGGGCGCAGCAAGTGCGCAATTTCCTGTTCCTGACGGCGGATGTGCACTACTGCGCGGCGCATCATTATCATCCGGACCGTGCCGTGTTTCAGGACTTCGAACCGTTCTGGGAGTTCGTTGCCGGTCCCTTGAATGCCGCAAGCTTCGGCCCTGATCTGCTGGACAAAACCTTTGGCCCGCAAATGGTGTTCCAAAAAGCAGCCTCCACGCCAAACGCGTCGCCGTTTGCCGGGTTTCAGTTCTTTGGTGAGGTGAATATCGACGGGCAGACGGGGGCGTTGAGCGTGGTATTGCGGGATCTGGATGGGCTCAGCCTGTTTGAACGGACATTGGAAGCGGTCTGATGGATCAGCATCTGGGCCTTGGGGGCGTACTTATTTCTCAATAAAATAGTTAAGAAATAATAGTGTTCTCTGCGTATATATTGGCATGCCGTCGGGATAGGGAAGTAAAACTTCGAATTGATTGAGGTGGAGTGCCTGTTATTTGTGATAGGTGTTTTATCTATGGTTTCTATTTATGGTTGTGCCTCAATCCAACCGAGTAATCAATGATGAAGTTGATAATGGAACGTCAAAAAAACCTATGGAAGATAATGGCCTCGTTGATCTTTTGTGTGTTCTTTCTTGCAACCTGTAAAAGCGTCTATGCCAGTGAAACCAACGCCGGGTTGTGCAACGGTGCGTGGGGGATGGCCGGGGGGTATTACTGCAA